>JANQPW010000243.1 GCA_028285285.1 Silvanigrellales bacterium | reverse complement strand
GATTTTGCTCCAGAAACAGGGTCATCGTGCTCGATAATGAGAATCATGTCTCGGTTCGGGACCAGCCGCCCTGGGCCCTCAAGTTGGAGGGAAAACCCTTCTGTGGTTATGGGAGCTGCCGTGCTGAGATCGTCGGGGTCGCTCACGGCAATGGCTCCACTCGCCATGGCGGCGGCGGCTTCTGAGTGCACAATGGTTCCGCCATAGGTGTCTGCAACGAGTTTAACCCTCATATTTCCAAAGCTTTGGTCGGAGCCGCTTGGAGTTTGGCAGGCGCTGGCCGTTGCCGCGAGGGTGTTGATGCACTGAAGGGAAACATCAAAAGTGCCCACTCCCGTGGTTGCATGAATGCTGGCCAACTTGATGCCATCAGCCGGAATCTCGACTTCGGGGGCTTCCAGAAGAGTGACGCTGAGGTCACTTCCTTCACTGTAACCCGATATTGTGAAGTCTGAGCCTCCTTTGACTTCAGAAACAAGAAACACAGCTTCCGTTGAAGCGGTGATGGTTGCATCGAGAGGGGTTCCCACGCTCACGTAGAGCTCGTTGGAAGCCCCATTATCAAACAGCGCAGACCCTGATGTGAGCGTTCCGCCACCTACCTTCGTGAAGGTGTCTCCATTCCAATCAAACTGGCGCAGGCCGGCAACACATCCGCCATCACCTGTGTAGAGCGCGGCAGAGGCAACAGGTGCTGCCGCTGTGCTGATAACGGTTGTTGAATAGCCTGAGGAGCAGTTCGTGACTTCGATGATGAAATCGTCTGATGAGGGGGCCACCAAGGAAAACCCATCACCTTCAGAGCCTTTGAGGCTCATGGGAACCGATGTGGCACGGCTTGGATTTGTTGAGGGGTCTTGCAGGGGATTGAATGTGCCATCTTCGGGGCCAGCCTGCTCAATGAAGTCTTCGGGCTGGAGGGAACCACACCCTGCAAAGAAAGTGAGTGCAGCAGTTGCGACAGTCACCAAGGCGCCGGTGGGTGAGCCGAGTCGGCTCTTGTCATCCGTTTTGAGGTGCACTTGTCTGCTCATGTGAGGACCCTCTCCCTTATTCCGATCTGTTCCTCGCCAGAACTTTTTTTTCACATAAGAAAATAATATTTATTTTTAAATATCAAATGCTTAATTAAACTGAAAAAATATACAGAATGAGCCCATAAACAAAAAAAGCCCCGTTTGCCAGGCGGCAAACGGGGCGGGAGACTCAGTCTCCGCGTTCTCATCTCAACTTATTGAGGGTCGCCGATGTCCACGTTGAAGTAACGGTAAGACTTGGCGCTCAAGCCGGGGTCAGTGTATTCGATGATGAGCAGCATGTTGCGGTTGGCATAGAGTTGACCTTCACCAGCCAGCTGAACAGTGAATCCTTCTGTGGTGATAGGAGCAGCGGTTGAGAGGTCACCCGCGAGAATGGATGTTGCACCGGCTGCCATGGCGGCATCAGCCTGTGAGTAAGTGAGAGTGCCAGAAGTCACGTCGGTGATGATCTTCGCCTTCATGTTTGTGAAAGCTTGGTCGGCACCGCCTGGTGTTTGACAAGTGGTCGCATCAGGAGAGTTTGTGTTCACACACTGAACATGCACATCAAAGGTGGCCACACCCGTGGTGGCATGGATGGAGTTGAGCGTCACACCTGTGGCAGGAATCTCTACCTCAGGAGCTTCCAACAGAGTCACCGTCAGGTCTGCCGACTCGCTGTAGCCAGACACTGTGTAGTCTGAGCCTGCCAACACTTCCGAAATGAGGAAGACGGCTTCAGAGGTTGACACGATAGTGGCATCAAGCTGGGTTCCCACGCTCACGTAAAGCTCGTTTGAGGCTCCGTCTGTGAACAGGGCCGAACCTGAAGCCAGGTTGCCACCACCTTGTTTTGTATACGTCACCCCACTCCAATCAAATTGCTGCAGCTCGGCGAGACATCCACCGTCTCCAGTGTAGAGAGCCACATCCGTCACGGGTGAAGCAGTTGTACTGGTCACTGTGGTTGTGTAGCCCGAAGAACAACTTGTGAGCTGAATCACAAAGTCACTTGTTGTGGCGGCAGACAACGCAAAGCCGGAACTTGTCGATTGCAAGTTGAGAGAAACATTGGTTGACCGAGAGGGATCGGCAGCAGGGTCCAGCTGATTGGCCTGCTCCTCTTCCTGCTCGTCTTGAAACATGTTCTCGAGTTCGGTACCGCAGCCGACTGTGCCTGCGAGTAGAACCGCTGAAAAACCCAGGGAAAGTGATTTGAAAACCGTCTGTCGCATGATGGAATCCTCCGTTAGTGCTCTGAGGTTATTTCGACGCGGTTGGCCGCATCCTGAGTGAATAAAAATATATCTGCATTGAAGGTGGTTTAGGCCTGGTTCGAGGCCGCACAAGGGTGCCGTTCTGCTCCGTTGATCGGCGGTTTTTTTTTCACCCCCAAAATTCACCCCCAACTTATTCAGAGCCGCGAGAGATCCGATACACGCCCCGGTGGGGCGTTCTCACCCTTGCAGTAACATTGGGAGAAAAGCAAAAAGCTTGTTTTTTCAGAAAAAAAGCAAATTTCTGAACGATCAAAAAGGCGACCATAAAGGGTGCGGACAGGCTCTTTCGGTCTTCTCTGTGATCCTTTTCTTTGTGTCCGCGGTCATGGCACCTGAAAGAGCTGTGGCTCGCAGCAAGGGAAATTCTGCTTTTGGGCTGCTGCCGCTCGTGGGCTATTCGACATACTCGGGAAAAGCTGTTGAAAATATGAACAAAAGGCTGGGAAACAGCCCACGTGTTTCCCAACAAAAAGCCTTCGGCACGAGCTTGACCTATGGTGCTCAGGCCGGCTACTGGAATTCCAGTCAGCGCCTTTTCTTTGGCGGAACCTATCTTCAAACCGCCAAAACCCTGACGGGAAACTCTGCTTTCAACGATGTGAGTGCAGAGGCTTCTCTCAGTCTCGAAATGCAGCTTCTCCAGTTTGGGCTTCGGGTTGGCCCCATCAAAAGCAAGTTCAACC
>JANQPW010000589.1 GCA_028285285.1 Silvanigrellales bacterium | reverse complement strand
ACCGACGCCGCTCGTTCACTCATGACCTTGTCGGGAGAGTACCAATCGAACTTCCCGTTCAAAATAATAATGGTGCTTTCGCAGCTGCAGTTAAAGTAGAGGTGGCCTCGAGAACAGACTCGCCACCGACTTGTTCCCTTTAAGTAGTCGCGCTCAGTTACGTACACCCGACCACAGCATTTACATTGCTTCATCATTCAGCCCCCAGTGTGGGTGGTAAACTGCCCCACTGAACTTTCTTTCGGCAAACCGCAACCTGGGCTTGAATGGCCAAGTGTCAAAAAAGCTTCCTGATGAGGGAAAATTTTTTCAGAAAGAGTTGTCGATGTCGTTCACCGTCCAGTCGTAACTCAGTGTGCGTAGCCGCCGGGTGCCTCCAGCATCGTCGAAGCCATTGACAATACTTTGTTTATCTGCGCGACAAGTTTCAGAGACATAGGTGGCTGGGAAATCAGCAAAACGGGGGAAGGTGTCTGCTATGAGCTGGAAATCACCCGAAAACCAGGAAAACAGGGCTGAGACACGAAGAGCTCCTGCATCATTCGTGCTGATGTGTTTTTCCTCATTGTTGAAGAAAAGCAGGAGGTTTTCTTGAAGCATGCGGTCGAGAACATCAGCGGTGTAGGTGCGGTTGCGCAGTTTAGGACAGCTTTCTGCCCCACACACCAAAGCCACATGCAACCGGGGCTCCTTAACATCGGGCGCGAGGGAGGGGTCCAGGCCCTCTGGCAGGGACGCATTGCGATTGGCCATTTTGAGGATGCCATACTCAATATCGTCGAGAGTCATTTCCACTCCGGCTACGGGCGAGGTGTTTCGACTGAAAGTCGCGGCACGACGGAGCACATTGGAGATGGCGTTGCGGTCTCCGATGAGACGCTCAATCATCACCAAGTTGTAGGCATTGACCCAATAAGCGATCTTCTCGTCTTCTGTGTTCAGCTCGGGGGTCTCGGTGGACAAAAAGGTGAAGATCTTCCGGAAGCTTTCGCTGAGCTCGCCAGAAGTCAGTTCATCGTAGGCCACCCGTCCGGTTGACGCTTCAACTGCCTCAAAAAGAAGGCGATCCACTGCGTCTTCAAAGGTTTGTTGGCTGTCAATGGTGAAGAGCGGGTCGACCAGTTCGTCGCGGCTGAGGGTTGGCTCTTCAGTGAAAACGGGAAGAGCATTGGCGGCGGCAACCGGTTGATCGAGTACGCACGAGCGCACCCCAAAGTCTTCAGGCGCAGCCCAGGCTCCGGAAGCAAACAGAAGTGAGGCTGGTAAAAACACTGTCGTTGAGATTTTCTGCAGTGGTGTCATGTTGTTTCCCCATTGTGCGACGTGGAAAAAGCTCCTGGAGGGCTTTTTGGTTTCCGAGCAAAATAATTGCACACAATCTATCTGTCAAAATGAGTTGGCAACCGGCCCAAGTTGGGCACTCAAGCAGCAATGATTTGGTCGCGCCCTGAGTTTTTGGCTTTGTAGAGGGCTTTGTCTGCTCGATTGAACCACTTCTCTGCGGTGTCGCCTTTTTGATAGACTGCCAAGCCCACGGAAACGGTCACGGCGACGGAGTCGTTGGCCAGGTCGAAAGTCGTTTGCTTCAGGGTTCGGCGCAGTGTCAGCGCTCGTTCGCGCGCACCTTTCAAACTTTCGCCAAAGAGCAACACAACAAACTCCTCACCCCCATATCGAGCCACAAGGTCGTTTTTGGTGAGAAAGTGCTGGTTGCAAATACGAGCCACCTGTTTCAGCACCTCATCACCACAGCTGTGGCCATAGGTGTCGTTGATGCGTTTGAAATGATCGATGTCGACCACGAGGAGCACGGCCGTGCACTCTGCTGCAGACCTGTATCCTTTTGAACGCTGCGCAAATTGGCATTCATCGACCACACGGGCCAGTTCCTGATCAAAAAAACGCCGATTGTGGATGCGGGTGAGAGGATCGAGTAAGCCTTCTTTGTGATGAAAGTCGAGATCCTTTTGCAGGGTGTTCAACTCGCCAAGAAGGGCCTGCAGTTCAGAGGAATGGCGTTTTTCTAGCGATGTCAGGACCTGATCCAGAGTGTCGAGAGTCGTTGACACAGCGCTGGCGAGGGCATCGGTTGATTGATGGTTTTTCTGTAGCAAACGGCGCACCTGCTCAACCACAGCCTGGCACTTTTTTAGTTCTGTGTTGTTGCCCGTCGCCGCGGCCTTGAGTCGATCGCCCAGTGACCAAATGAGCCGGTGGGCCAATCGCCGAGTTTGCAGCAATGCACCTCGTTCCTGCACGCGGTGATCTCGGAAGGCATGGAGCATTTTTTCTAGCGAAAGCGCTCCCGGTATTCCATTGACTCGATCAAGATGGGGGTGTTTCTTTTGAAGAGCTTCAAAGGAAAAGCCTGTTTTCACATGAGCCGCCCAACATTGGAAGATTGCCCTTGCGTCTCCAGCGGTTGTTTCGTTTGTGTCGAAGGTGTGGAGGGCGAACACTTCGAGTAGGTCTGCAAGTGAAGTCCTTGCCCGCACGGCACCAGATTTGTTGGGTGAAGTCTGGACCACCACACTTTGGGCACTCGAACTGGTGCCTTTTCCACGGGCTGTCACTCGGTTCTTTAGCGATTTGAACAAATCCAACTCCAGCAGACTTTTGTGAATAAAAGCAAGAGGAAGGTAAGAAATGAGTTTGGAGACAGTCTATCACATTCTGAGAGGCCAGATCTCTCAGTGGTTTTGGGTGTGCAACTTGCGAAGATGGCCCCAGTGTCGCCTGACGTTTACTTTTCGGGCCAATCGGTTACGCATTCCTCGTTCGATCTCATGAGGAAAAAAGTGAGCGGGTTTTTGGAAAATCAGTCGGTGAGAAAACTGTCTTTGCGCTTCTAAAATCTGGAGAGGAGAAGCGGCTCCCTGGGAGTGAGTTGCTTTCGCTCGGGGGGTGAGATGCCAAAGCATGGCGCCAAGGGCACCTATGGCTAAAACAGCAAGCACAAGAAAAGATAGCGGGTACGCAAAAAGAAAAAGAAACAGGGACAAGGTGACCGCCCCAAGAGCCAACACACTTGAGGACAACAATGTGCTCCATTTTGACTCCATAGCCGCTCCCCTCAAATTCAAAAAGTGGAAAATGAGAATTGCCTGGTTTCATACTACCATTCTCTATGGGGAGGATAGGAGTCTTACGGTTTTGTAGTTTAAGCAAACTGTCTGCGAACTTCGGGTCACTTCAGTTTTCAAAGTCGAAGCAGACAGATTCCTGCGCGATCTCTCCCGGCTGCAAGACGCACTGCGGGAAATGAGGGTGGTTAGGGCAGTCGGGGTAGTACTGACTTTCAAGACAAATGCCGGCTCTTGAACCGGAGACTGGTCTGTTGTGGAACAGTGTCTCGTTGGGAAGGTGTTGCCCTGTGTACACCTGTAGGCCGGGTGTTGTGGAGTGAACCCGGAGACGACGACCGTTCTGTGGGTGATGCAGCAATGCTTGTGCTTTCAAAGAGCGGTTGTCATGAGTGGCTTGCTGATGACCCACAAAGTGGTGATCCCAGTTCCGATTTTCCAGAAGCTGTGGCCTTTTTGAAAAACCCGGAAAGAGCCTCTCGGTTTCTTTAAACTCTCCGGTGGGAATGTTGTCTTGATTGCATTCCAGATACCATGGCAGCAGAACCTGCAGTTCGTGCTGGCCAATGTGTGTGTCTTTGGGAGAGAGATTGAAATAGGCGTGAGAACAGAGGTTCACGAGTGTTGTGGCGCTGCAATGTGCCTTCCAGTCGAGAACCAGCTTTGTTTCGGAAAGGGTATAACGGGCCGAAACTGAAACCTGCCCCGGAAAACCTTCCTCTCCTGCGGGGGAGTCGCATCTCAGGCAGACCTGATTTTCTGAATGAGACGTCACCTCCCAATGCTTTTTGTCGAAACCAACAAATCCTCCGTGGAGACAATGCGCGTTTCCCTCGTTTTTGGAAACATGCACGGCCTGAGAGCCCAGCGAAAAAGTGCCACCGGCAATTCTATTGGCGAATCGCCCCACAATTCCTCCAATATGATGAGAGTCTTGTTCATAAGACTTCATGTTGGAAAAAGACAGCACAATGTTGGCGTAGGAGCCCGACCGATCGGGGGTGTGCAATTGCTGGAGGATGGCGCCATAACTCAACACGGTCGCTTGCGCTTGGCCCGACCGCAGGCAGTGCGCTGTCACTTCTTTGCCATTTTGGTCGGTGTCAAACAGCAACCTCTGTTCTCCCTTTTAGAGAAGTGAAGAGTTATGTGATACTCTTGGCATTCAAACCCTATCCGTTTGAGGAGTCAAGATGCCTTGCAAGACGCGAGTCATGTTCCCCTTTGCTTTTGTCGTTCTCGCTCAGTTGTTTCTGGGCTCGTGTCAGGTGCGCAACGAAGCGCAACCCAGTGTTGGAGCAGGTGAGCTCCAACGACCGAGCTCTCGTTCTCAAAGGTGGAAAAACCTCTGGCAAAACTATCGTACCGATCGATTGCAGCACGGGGGTTTGATTGAAGGCTGTTCCCCAAGCCTTCAAGCTCCTGCCGCGGCACAAACTCCCCAGGGGGCAAGAGGAGTTGTGGTTTTCTACCACGGTTTCACGATGTGTCCGAAGCAGCTAGATGAGTTCGTGATTCCACTGCTTCAGGCCGGTTTTTTCGTGATGACTCCCTTGCTGCGCGGGCACGGCCTCAAAGCGCACGACAATGACCCCGTGGCAAATAAAGTGCTGCCACGGGTTTCAGAAGGCGGCTGGAGGGCCTACCTCGAAGACGCTTCTCGTGTGAACGAGATTGTTGCGGAAATGAAAAGAGATCCCGAACTGCAAGGCAACGATGGTCGCTTTGAAGCGGTCATGATGGGCTTTTCTTTGGGAGGGGCTGTGGCGCTGCGATCGGTCATGGAGGAACGTGGGCTTTATGAGCGTCTCCTGGCCATTGCGCCTTTGCTGGAACTGGGGCGTGCGACTGCGCGCACAGCTGCAGCTGCGGTAGAGGGAGTGGCGGGAGTTGCGAAAAATGTTGTGCAGGGTCATGGGGCCAATTGCCCTGCCGACAATGCCGCCGGACGAGCTGGCTACTGTCGATTCTCAATGGATCAGCTTTCGGGAGCTCGGCGCTTTGGCGTTAACACAGCTGAGTCGCTCAGCACGCAAACGGGATTGAGGGTGCAGCTTGTGGGCACTGAGGGCGACAAGGCCGTGAGTCTGGAAGCGCTGCGGAGCGCCGAGGTCAGCCTTTCGGGGCGCTCCGATCTCAGCTTTTGCCTTTACGATGAAAAGATCAAACACGCCTTCATTTCGCCAGCGGAGAACAGAGCTGAATTTGTTGAAGCAGGCGGAACCCGGATGAACTGGCTGGAAGGTCTCCGGAAAAACGTGGTGAACTTCGCCAAGGATGGCCAGGAATTTGCCGTAGGGGGAAGTTCGGCTCACCCAAGCCGCAGAGGAACGGGTGCCATTCCGAGGTGCAAGAGGATTTTCTGAAAACGCCGGCGCCTAGTGGACATCATTAAAGATTTTTAACGCAAAATCCCAACCCCAGCGGTCGGTGTCGCACGTGACATTTCCGCCACCGCGGTTCACACAAGCTGTGCGCATGGCTGGGCTGAAAGGTCCAACGGCATTGTCTCCACTTTTGCAAAGGTAGTGGCCGTTGGCGCGAGACACGCCTCCAGTGCTCCCGGCAGGGCAACCGAACTGAACCGGGTTGAAAGGAGGTCGCACTCCAGCTCCTGGGCTTGCGCCCCCCGCTCGGAGCTTGGCAGCAATTCCAGGCACTTGATCGTTGCGCACAAAACGATAGCCTTCGGCAATCAACCATGGGATCAATCTTTTGGTGAGGTGCTCGGTTTCTGCGTGGTTGTCGTGCATCAACACAATGCCTCGACGACGGTAGCGAACCTCAGCAAGATACCTTCTGGCACATTCGTCAATGGAGAGGCCATAGCTCTGCCAGCAGGCCCAATCAGCCGCAAAGCCATTTTCCATGCTGCCGCCGATGTTCCAATGAATGGGTCCCACATACTTCGACAACCCTGACCTGTTGAAGTGGTCGGCCAAGTGCGCGGGAAAGGCGCCGTAAGGGGCTCTGAACAGAAAGTTTGCTCCTGGCACATAGGGAGAGATCAGGCGATCCGAGCGCGCGACCTCTTCATACGGGCTGAGGTTCCCTGGGGTGTCCAAACCCACGTGGGTCCAGGTGTGATTGGCCACCAAGTGACCCATTTTCTGGAGCTTCTGCAGTGTGGTCGTTTGACTGGCAGCCACATTTCCCAACACGTAAAAGGTTGCGGCAATGCCTCGGGTTTCCAAAAACCGTGCAATGGGGAGTGTGGCTGCCGTGGGGCCATCGTCGAAGGTGAGGCTGAGGGTGCGATCCGGAAGGTCGGCACCGCTGATATTGCCCGGTTGGAAGTCTTGAGAATCATTCCCAGAACGGAGCCCTTGCTCGACCCCACAACCGATCAAACCCACAACGACAGTGGTCAGGGCCACTCGCCAAAAAACCTTTGGTATCATCTTCAATCGCTCCCCTTTTGAGTTGGAAGGGCGCTCATACCTTGAATTGTTGGCATTGTCACAAAGATTTGTGGGATCTCTTCTGTGGGAGCGAGCGGTCGCGAAGCCTTTCTATGGCCTGTCGCAACTGTGAAGTGCTGTGCGCGAGCCGCTCACGAGAGGGGTTTTCTGCTGGCTCATAACTGACGCTCAGGAGTGGGGTGCCCACTCGAATTTCAAGGGGATGCCAACGCGGGAAAACAGCTCCCACCGGGAGCACCTGTTCTGTTCCTAAAATGGCAATGGGAACAAGAGGAACACCTGCCTTGTGCGAAAGGAGCGCCGCGCCCATTTGAAAGGGGCAGAGCTCTCGTGTTCGAGCACGTTTACCCTCTGGA
>JANQPW010000583.1 GCA_028285285.1 Silvanigrellales bacterium | reverse complement strand
CCCGACGCGAGCTTCTGGAGACAGAGTGTTGAAGCATGCTCGGTTTCAGGCACAGCGGAAAACTACGCAAAGATCTTTCGAGCTTCATTCCAAAAACTGCCCCAACCTGAGCAAGAGTCTCTGCTCGAGTTTGCAGCTTCACAGTATCCGAAAGCAAAAAAGAAGCTACTGAACTCGGACGCACTCGGACCAAAAAGGTGCCTTATGGCTCTGCTCCTCACACACATTTCATTTGGCCACAACAACTCAATGGAGAAACTTGCAGAACTTCCGCCTGAGAAGGTCCGTAAGCTTCATAGAAACTATTTTGAACGAGTGAAGCAAAAGGTTCTTGAAGGAAACGGATTGAACGGCTACTCACACACAGAGTTTGAAACTGTGCTCAGAGCGCTGCAAAGCTACCTTAAGAAACACACTCCGGAATATGAAGGCGCAGCAGTTCAAGCAATCCTCGTAGGAGGAAGTCTTCCAATAGGTGCTGCCCGCCGCAAAACATCTGATCTTGACCTTCTCTTTCTTGATTCGGAAGATGAGGTGATTGAGGTTGGTCTTCTTCCGGATCTTCCCTCCGATTGGAGTAACGAACAGATCGAACAACAATACCTTGTCATCGACGCCGCAGTTCTTCGTGGGTACCTCGAAGAACAGGAAGTGGACGAGTTGACCCCAGGCAGTGCTCTGCCTTCACTTATCGCTAAATCGCTGCGGCTATCGCACCCACCCAAGGTATCGGTCAACAACATTGCCATCACCTACTTTGCTGAGCCAAATCCCCTCGCTTTTCGCGTGAGACCTGATTCAATCGAGATTCTGCTCTACGGACTTTCCGCCAACGAAAGCACAACCCAAAACGCCGAGGTACCACCCTTGAAACTGAAGTATTTTGGTCCATAGTTGTCAAAGCTGAACGACTCACCTCTCAGCCTCAGCAATCCGACAAGAAAATCGTTGAGTCTCGCCACCTTCCTCAAAGCCAGGTGAATGCGACCAAGATCGTCAACAGACAGGAGAAACTCGGGTGGATGGTTCGACCATGGCCAGCTTGGAACGATGATCTGCAGTTCCGCTTCGTTTCCTTCATGAAAAGGAGCAAATACTCTTCGATCGTGAGTCATGAGTCGTGCCACAAGGCGCACCAACACCTGAGCACCCGACCGTTCTCCTCGCTGCAAGATCACCTTGACCTGCTTCAGATGTGTCCATTTTTTCGAGAGCAAATCACAATGAATCTCAGAGCCTTCCTTCAGAAAGTCGAGCATGGAGGAGAAACTCGTGACTGCGCTGGAAAACAGGGTCTGTTTCTCCCTAGGCAAAAGAACGTAACCATCAACGAACTCCGAGTCTTTCCGAACGCAGAAAAAAGAATCCCAGGCGGGCTCTGATACCCCCAGCTTCCTCCAGTACTCAATGGGAAGCCAGCCTTCTTTGCAGCGAGGGGGGAGCTCTGGTCTTTCTCTCAGCTGAAAAGCCGACCACAACGCAGCTCGCAGGTCTTCTTCGTCCTTTTGGGAGAGTTTACCATATTTCGTTGATCGGCCATGATCCCCTTCGGATCTTGACCAGGCAGGGTGTCCTCTGGAATCGAATCATGTCCGACGGGCCGCGAGTCTTCCACGTAGAGATCAGCCAATGAAAAGAGATGTCCAACCTCGTGAAAAATGAGTGACTCGAAGAGTTCTTGATCTCTTCGGTTTGAAGCCGACCCAATGTTGTTGAGAGTCTGCTGACCCACAAAAAGCGTCATCGTCATACTAAAAACCCTCACATGACTTCTCGCCTCTAAGGGTTCGTCCAAAAACGAAAGAGATGACTCAAAATGAGGATCATGAACCAGCACCCTCAGATAGCTGACCTTCTGCCCCATTTCCCAACTTCTTGGGCTCAAACACCTCGGAAGAAATTTAAGCCTTGCCGTGATTTCGACATTGCTCTCCGCATCAGCCATCTCAAGCCATTTCTGAAAGACCCGGCTCAAGAGCCTCTCAAACCGACCCCGGTTTGCAAAAAAAGCCAGTCGGTAACCGGCCCCTCCCTGCACGCCAAGGCAAACGTCGATGTGCTCGGGTTTCTCATCAACCAACACGTCAATGAGCCGCGCACCCAGCAAATCGAAACCATACCGAAGCTCGGAATCGTTGTTTTGCCGAGCAACACAACTTCCTAGAAATGCAGCAAAAACGAACAGAAATACTCGAAAATGGTTCCTCAAGGATTTCAATGCCCCCAAGAGTGAGTGGTTCTTTCTACCACTGTAACATGTTCGCCCGGGCCAACAGCCTGGGAAAACAGGGAAACAGAAGGCTGGAGCTCGTGTGTCGGAAAAGAGCTTGCAAGCAAAGCACTTTCAGCTATGAGACCAAGGGTCACAACACCAGGAGGTCCAAATGTTGAGAGCTTTCCTGCTTCTCATTAGCATCTCAGCCATAATGTCCACCTACGATTCCTCAAGTCTGTCTTCACCAGAAACAAAGCGGGAGAATCTCACCTGGAGCAAGACCATCTCAGCAGAGGATTGCCAGAGCCAAAATCTGAAACTGCTTGTTCCCTTCTATGAGGGTATTGAAATCACTGATCCTCAGGTGATGTTTCGCAAGCTCAAGACCCACCACATTGACCTCATGTACCCCGGAACCCTTTCCATGCCGTTCTTTGCTTGGCAATGTGAGAGCAGTCAAAACACCTGGAACTACGTCGCAGTGCGAAACTTTCAAAACTCTGTCAGCCTCCTTTCCCTCAAATGGCAAGAAACAGCCGAAGGTGATGGGGCTTTTGTGACCTCCTTGGCATGTAAAGGTAACTGCAGTTTTTTTGAAGGTAGAAGCCAGCAGTCTTTTTCTCAACTGAAAAATCCACTCCGACAAGAATGGTCTCTCAAAAGCCCGTTTGAGCCTCTCAGCAAGCACTTCGACAGGCTCCATTTCTATGTTCACGAGTGGATCACCAATGATCCCAACAACCGTCTCCAGATGAACTGGAGCATTCCTGACCTTGTGAGCCTTATGCAAAAAGACACAGACTCCGAAAACAAAGCCATTCACTTTGTGTGGGGCTTGTTTCCCGGCAACGCGGATCTCGGGGGCGTTCCTTTTTTTAACCCTGAATCGACCAGAAAGGCCAGGGAGATCCTTGCGGCAAACCCCAGAAGAGCGCATCTCGCCTGGTTGAACCTCAGAACCAACAAATTTTCCATTCCGGCTCTCGGCTTGGAGGTTCCCGAAGAACAGAGACTGCTCAGTGCCGCAAAGCTCCACAGGTCTGGACTGAAGGAACAAGATCAATACACCTTCCGCTGGGTTGAAATGTGCACGGGAGCAAAAGCCTGGCAAGAATTCCGGTTGGAGCAATTTGAACGCTTAGTCGATCTGGGCTTCAAGGTCATACAACTCGATGAATTTCCGCTTTCCTACACCTGGGGCGACGAACCTTGCTTCGCTGAAGACCACGATCACAAGCCAGGATCTTCTCATGCCGAATGGCAGGCGGCTCAATCGCTTCTTCGAAGAATTGCAGAACGGGCAAAAGAGCATGGAGTTTTTCTCACAACAGAAGAACCCAGTATGGTGACTCTGCCATATACCTCCGGTTATATTGACCGCATTGCCAACGATGAGCCTGACATTTATGGATTTTGGACTTCGACGGGGAAGGTGCGACCTGTGCCGCTCTTTAGCTCCATTTTCGGAGACGTCGTCACGCCGTACTCAGACATTGACCCCGAGCGAGATCTTCCGGAGGGTTGGCTGAAGATGACGAAGCGTTACCCGGAGCAATAGTCAGCAACTGTTTGATTGAAGAGATCTACTAATTTAGGTAACACAGCAGTTTACTCTTTCGCAAGGAGAGGAAAATTTCAAAAGGACTTTCAAACAGCAGTCATGACACTCTATTCTCAATTGTCCGCAGACGAAAAGTCACGCTACATAGTGAGAAACCGTCCAAGAAGATCAGGTAAACAGGTTGGTTATCGCACTTAGGAAACGGAAAGAGATCAAATCAAAAGGCTACAAAAATCTTTTAGACGTTTTGGGTTGAGCCAAACACCGGTGACTATCCGAATCGAAACAAATCTCCATTTGCCGCCACAGTTGGATGAAGTCAACTCAATCAACGTACCGAATTCGCTCCCCATCGGAAAACTCGAAGAAAAATTCCCAAGCTTCAGGAACGGCCATGTTCTGCAGCTCCGAAATGGAAGTGCACGAACCATTTGCTCGTCCAACCACAGCAAGGGGCTGGAAGGCGTCGCCGCTGTCGAGCAGCCTACCTTCAACTTGCCTGAGGGTCGCGCTGCGGTTTGAACACACAACTGCAGAGCGGTTGTTGGCGCTCAGTCTCATCGAAACAAAACGTGTGTGATCCGTGCGCAGCAACTTGAATCCCGGATCGGCAACACCGTTTCGCACAGAAATCACAGCCGACGCTTCTGTTCCGTCGCCGAGCTCCGCAATCACACGTGTGTCTTCAAAAAACTCCACATAGTTCACTGCAAGACAATTGCCTTCGCGCAAAGCAGCTGGGTTGCCCTCAACATCTGGTTCGAACCGAACAGACCGAACCTGCCGCGGTGAACACACCCGAAAACCCAGGGGAAGATTCACGAGAAAAGCACGCATAGGCAAATAGAGCTCCGCCTGCGCTCGCCCATTTTCATCGTGAAGACTCAGGTCGAGGGCCTGAGCCAGTGAGCTCGAAAAAAGAGGAATGAGAAAGATTCCACAAAACAAAGCAGAAAAAGTCTTGGATAATTTCATAGGGAACCACCTTGCAACAGTCAGTAGGAGCTCGCAACATTACAGACGAGAGACCGTCTGTCCACCAAGGTTCGCCTACCTATAGATGACAAGAGGCCCGTTATCTGATTCATTGAATTGAAACGCAAGTCGGTGCTTCAAGACCCACATTCTCGAGGAGACAATTCATGGCACAGGTGGAGCAGATCTTAAAAGAACTTGGCCTCTCAGCAACAAACCCAGGGGTGTGCGATGGAAGCACCTGGACTGAAGGAGACACAGGGCGTGCCGTCAACTCGAACTCTCCCATTGACGACAAAACACTGGGAAAGGTGAGTGTGTGTTCACGGAGTCAGTACGATTCGCTCGTGAAGACCTGCAATGCAGCAGCCCTAGAATGGAAGAAATGGACTGCACCTGCACGGGGCGAGGTTGTGCGGCAAATTGGCAACGCTCTAAGAGAGAAAAAAGTGGCACTGGGCTCCTTGGTTTCCTTGGAAATGGGCAAGTCTCTCCAGGAAGGCCTCGGCGAAGTTCAAGAAATGATTGACATCTGCGACTTTGCGGTGGGGCTTTCTCGCCAACTCCATGGCTTAACCATGCACTCTGAGCGGCCCAACCATCGCATGTACGAGCAGTGGCACCCCCTGGGAACTGTCGGCATCATTTCAGCCTTCAATTTCCCAGTGGCTGTGTGGGCCTGGAACTCGATGATTGCCGCGGTTTGTGGCAACAGCACCATTTGGAAGCCTTCTGAAAAAACCCCCCTCACCGCCATCGCCTGTTTGAAAATCATGGAGGGAGTCCTCGAGCAGTCCAAGGTTCCCGCCGGGGTGTTTTCTTTGGTGATTGGAGACAATCCCGAATTGGGAGTGGCCATGAGTGAAGACCACAACATCCCTCTTCTTTCGGCCACAGGTTCT
>JANQPW010000576.1 GCA_028285285.1 Silvanigrellales bacterium | reverse complement strand
CACCAGAGGGGTCTGAAGCCGCCACTGCGGATCCTTTCGAGGCAGCTCAGGCTGCGGCAGCTGACGAAGATCCTTTCGAGGCAGCTCAGGCTGCAGCTGCTGACGAAGATCCCTTCGAGGCAGCGCAGGCTGCCGCATCAGAAGAAGAGTCTTGAGCAGATCCTACTTTTGTTGGTGCAGCAGGTCTTCGATCAGGTCCTTGATGACAACCCTTGGAACACCAATGTTGCGCAGGGACGAAGACACAACATTGGCAATTGAGGCCTGCAGATTCAGCTTTTTCCCTTTTGCAGTTTCCTCGAAAACGGGCTGGTGGGCGTCGATGAGAGCAATGGCGCTCGACCCCAAAACGGTCTTCATATAGTCCACGCTGGGTTGCACATTCTCAATGTAGAACTGAAACCGTGACAGAAGCGATGCCTCGTCATCATCGGCGCGGCCGCGGCCCTGCGCGCGCGCAATCATCTCTTGGCGACTGATGCTCAGGTGAAGCACTTTGAGAACAGGTATTTTCAACCTATCGAGGAACTCGAGAAGGTGCTTTGCCGCTGTTTCCGTTCGTGGGTAGCCATCCAAAATAAAGGCTTCATGCTGTTGAGACTGTGTGTGTTCAATGTGGGCAGCGATGAAGTCCTGGGTCCACCGGTTGGGAACAAGAAGTCCATTCATTGTGCAGAACTCAAGCCATTCGAGCTGCGACGTGAAAGTTTCCACATTGTCCCGCTTGAAATACTCCTTCAGGCCCTTTGAATAAGACTTCACCTTTCGGGTGAGTTCGGGGCTCGTGTCGACACAATCAAAAATATTGTTGGTGGCGCTGATTTGGTAGCGGTCTTTGAGCAGAGTGGCATATTCAGGGTTGGAGCGGGCCTGGCCAAAGGTGGAGCGCAGGATCTCTCCCATTGAAAGATGAGCTTCGGGTCGAATGGACATCAGTCTGCACAAAGCCGTTGCGACCTCACCTTTGCCACAGCTTGAAGGCCCGGTGAGGATAATGGCGCCAGGGCGGCGCATTTTCACTTTGTGCACTCTGACCAACGAAGGGAATTCCGGGGTGTAGGTCTCCTGGTTCTGTCGGCTCATACCAGAACTGCGCCCAACTCAGAGGATGAGGCGAGCGACGACTCCACAATTTGGCGCTCCGAGTCGCTCAGTTCAACGAGTGGACCACGAACTCGGGTTCCACAGTAGCCCTTTAGACTCAAAGCGTACTTCACCGGCACGGGGTTTGGCGCACAAAAAAGGCCAACTGCCAAGGGGAAGGCTGCGGTGTTGAGAGCTCGCAAGCGTTCAAATTCACCTGACTGAGCGGCTTTAAGAATGTCGGCAATGGTTCGTGGAATCACGTGACTGGTCACTGAAATCACACCTTGGGCTCCTGCAAGGAGAGCCGCCGGATAGCTTGCGTCGTCTCCCGAGAGCAAAATGAACTCTCTTTCAAGTGAGGCCTTGCGCAACGCGAGTCGGAGAGCGGTCATGGCGGTAGATTGTCCAGCAGCCTCCTTCAGTGCAACGATATTGGTGTGCTCTTTTGCAAGCTGAGCCACAGTTTCGGGTTTGATCTCCGATGCCGTTCGGCCAG
>JANQPW010000540.1 GCA_028285285.1 Silvanigrellales bacterium | reverse complement strand
GAGCTCTTTCGCAATGCGGTTGATGCCATCCACCGAGTCGGAGATCTGTCGCATCACGTCAGGGTCGCGGGGGCTACCAAAATTGAGGCAGTCCGTCATGGCACGTGGAATTCCGCCCGTAGCAACAATTTTTCGCGCAATGGCAGCTGTTGAGTGGGCACTGCCCTCAAGAGGATCCAACTCTACCCAGCGTTCTGAACAACCAGCGGCCAAGGCCAATCCCGCAGGGGGCCCTTCCTTCAGCTGCGCCTGGGGAAATAGCCGCACAACCGCTGCGGCAGACTCTCGAAATGTTCCTGCAGCGGTGACAGTGTCACCTCCCACTGTGGAGCAGTAGTGCTGGAAGAGTGGGTCGCGACCGCAAAACTGAGGCAACTCGAGCGTTTCTTTGATGAGAGGGAAAAACTCTTTGGAATGAAGCTCTCTGAGCGCGAAATCTGAAGATGAGCCGCTGTTCGCTCTGGAGCTTGTCAGCAGTCGTTGAAACAGTGTGTTGGCAAGGGAGTCGTGACCTTGTAAACCGAGGTTCACCGCCGACTTCGAGGGGTTCTTTCCCTTGCCCGCACTCGAATTTTCTTCGATTGCTGCGGGGTTTTTCACCTCGCTGTGTCTTTTCAAATAGCTTTCTCGATCCGTGAGCTCCCAATGGCAAACGGGGGCTTTTTCCGTGAGCGCATCACAGGGCAGATCAGCGCAGATCTGGCCATTGTGAACACACACAAATCGACCGGTGTTGTTCACACGCCCAATTGTGTTGAAGGGAATTTCGAAGCCTTCCAAGATCTGGGTCACGGCCTTGACGTTTTCGGGTCTCACCGCGGCCAGCATGCGCTCCTGAGATTCCGACAGCAAAATTTCCCACGCTTGCATGGCCGACGCCCGGAGAGGAACTGCGGAGAGGTCGATAGCCACACCACAGCCAGATCTCCCGGCCATTTCGGCACTGCTGGAGGTCAGCCCAGCTGCTCCCATGTCTTGGAGGCCAACCATCAGTCCACTCTCAATGAGAGTCATAGTGGCTTCGAGCAAAACCTTCTCGGCAAAGGGGTCACCCACCTGGACAGTAGGCCGCAGAGCTTGAGAGTTTGCCGAAAAAGTGCTGCTGCTCATCGTTGCGCCATGCACCCCATCACGCCCTGTGGCCGATCCGAAATAGATGAGCACGTTTTGGTGGTCGGGGAAAAGTGTTTGTCGCGTGGAGTTGTCGATGGTTTCGCCGGTGCGACCCTTTTGGGGCCAGGGGTCTTGCCCGCCGGTGGTGCTCGGCGACTCGGTGAGCACTCCCTTGAAGATTTTCCCCCGCTCAACCAAGCCCGCAGTGAACGCATTCACCAAAATGTTCTTTGAGTAAGTTCGATGAAACTGAGTGTCGCCACCGACGGTGGGAACGCCCATGCTGTTTCCGTAGTCAGCGATACCCTGAACCACGCGCTTCACAAGATGCCCATTCCATGATCCTTCCCCAAATCGCAGACAATTGAGGCTTGCCACTGGTCGGGCACCCATGCAAAAGACGTCTCGGAGAATGCCCCCAACCCCGGTTGCCGCGCCTTGGTAGGGCTCAATGTAGCTGGGGTGGTTGTGGCTCTCCATTTTAAAAGCAACGGCCCACTGGTCGTTGACCGCATACACTCCTGCGTTCTCTCCCGGGCCTTGAACCACCCATGGCTCCTCAGTGTGAAAGCGCTTCAGGTGAGGGCGCGTGGATTTGTAGGAACAGTGCTCGCTCCAAAGAGCACCGCACACAGCAAGTTCTTCGCGATTGGGATCACGGCCCAGAATCTTCACGAGCGTCTCTGTTTCTTCTACAGAGAGACCAAGCTCCTTCGCCTCTGCGAGGAGCTCACCGCCCAATTCACTTTTCTGTTTCTTTTCCATTCAAATGACCTCCCCAGTGTGTTCCATTGCGAAGTGGTGCAGAGGGCTGCCTTTGCGAATGGATATGTTTTGAGATCGGGCTATTCCCAACAGGAAAAGAAGCCCAGCGTCTTCACCCAAGAGAGGGTCAGAGGCACGTTCTGGGTGAGGCATCATTCCAGCAATGCGGCCATCTCGAGAAACAATGCCAGCGATAGATTGAGTGCTGCCGGGCTCATTGTCTTTGTAGTGAAGAAGGGGAAGGAAACCCGAGGAGGCGCAGAGTGTGGAGAACTCACTGCTCCATCGGTCACAGTGTTCTCCTTCTGGACGCATTATTTTTGGAAGAATAAACTTCCCCATGCCACAGGAAATGGGAATTTTGGTGGTGTCAAAAAAGGCATGGAGCTTATTGGCACCCAGCGGCGGGATCCAGGTTGAAAACGCTTCTGGGAACTGACTCAAAGCTGCTGAATTGATCTCAAGTGCTGTGGGGCCATGGAGGTGGTGGTGGCAATCGTTGTGTGTGAGAGCGCCGGGCAAGATACGGCTCTCGCACAAGATCTGAAAGCCATTGCAAATTCCCAAGACCGGTTTTTTTTGATCGCGAGCCGTGCGGATCAAATCCAGAGCTTTGCTTTCGGCAGCAAGGGCGCCTGCTCGGAGGTAGTCTCCGTAAGTGAACCCTCCCGGAACCACTGCCACATCGAAGGAGTTGGCTGTGAAGCCAGGGTTCTTGAAGTCACTCACCACTTCAACTTCAAGGTTGTGGTTCAGCCAATGTTTCGTTTCTCGATCGCAGTTCGTACCCGGAAAAACGGGAACAAAAACTCGCTTGGGAGTCATTGCACCACCTCCACAGTCACGTCTTCCATGACAGCATTGTGCAATACGGAATGAGCGTAGGCTGTTATTTTTCTCTGCAGCTCGTCTCCAGAATGTGTTGTGGGAAGGTCAATGGTGAAGGTGCGTGACTGTCGTACACGAAGCAGCTCGGGCACTTGCTTTTTCATGTCATGAGAAATGGTTTTTGTTTCTGTGTCGAGCACATCGGGTTGCAGCTGCACGGTGACCGCATAAGACCTTCTCAGCATGGGGACTTTTTCATGAGGAAACGCTTCATCTGCATTCCAGGAGAGGTCTTGTGAGCCGATTCCAAAAACCCTTTTGAAAGTGGAGTTGGTGTGAGCGAGGTAACGATCAAAGGTGAAGATAGTTTTCAGCTCCTCTGTGCTCAGCACTTTTGTGATAGCAGAGTTGTTTCGCAAAGCCTCTAAAAACGCGTCGCCGGCCACATGACTCTCTCTGACCTCCTTGGCCAGAGGGAGGGCAACGGATTGCACCAGTTCATAGGCTTCTGTTCGGCTCATGCCTTTGCTCACGAGCTGGGTGAGCACCGTGCCACTGGCCCAGAGCCCTCCTGTGAGTTCTAGATTTTTTTTCATGGCTGCAGGAGAAACATCCATGTTTTGAGTGAGGCGTGTGACCCGACCGAGCATAAAGTCACAGACCACAAACACATCTGGCAGGGCCATTCTTTCCACGCTGGAGTGGGAAATGTCTCGTTCATGCCAAAGGGGAGTGTTTTGTGACAATGCAGCTGTGCTGGAGCGCACCATGCGAGCCAAGCCGCAGAGGTTTTCTGCGAGAACGGGGTTCTTTTTATGAGGCATGGCCGAGCTGCCCTTTTGCTTCTTGCCAAAAGGTTCCAAAACCTCACCCAGTTCGGTTCGCGCCCAATGGCGAACGTTTGTGGCAAATCTTTCCACACAGAGCGCGGCGTCTTCCACGGCTCTCACCGCAACGAGCAGGCGATCGCGCGGCAGCACTTGAGTGGCTACGGTTTCAGGCTCAAGGCCCAGCTTGGACAAGACACGGCCTTCAAAGGAGGGATCCAGCTGAGAATAAACCCCAACGGCGCCCGAGAGCTTACCAAAACGGGTGTGTCGGAGAGCAGTGAGAACCTGTTGCTGTGCCCGATGGGCTTCTGCAAAGTAGCCCGCCAGAACTTGGCCAAAGGTTGTGGGTTCGGCATGAATGCCATGGGTGCGGCCAATGGTGACCGTGGTGTCGTGGCGAAACGCGGTTTCGGCCAGAGCCTTTTTCCAATCTCCAAGCTCTTGGTCAATCAGCTGCAAGCTTTCTTTCAGGCGCAACGCCAGTGCAGTGTCGAGCACATCACTGCTGGTGAGCCCACGATGTAAAAAGGGGCCGCTAGCGGCCCCCATTTCTTCTCCGATTTCGGAAACATAGGCAATGACATCGTGAGCCGTTTCCTCTTCTCTTCTCAAGAAGTCCTTTTCCGACTTCGTGGCACAGGCCCGGTCAAAGTCTTCTAAGACTGAGCTTTGGCAAATTCCCATTTCCGCAAGAGATTCCAA
>JANQPW010000531.1 GCA_028285285.1 Silvanigrellales bacterium | reverse complement strand
TCGCAACGGCGAAACCCATACTTCTTCCTCGAGAGTTTGGCTAAGGGGCCCTTGGCGGCTATTTGCCCCACTTCCAAGGAAAGAATGAGACGGGTCTTGTTCTCCACCGCCAAAGGCAAGGTGAGAGGCTTACATTTTGTGTGCTCAAAGCTCTCCATTTCGTCAAAGCAAACATCGTGGCAGACAGACCTCGTTTTGCGGTACTCTTCGAGCTTTTTTTTAGAAAACGCTCCAAGGCGCTCCACACGCAAAGCAACCGTCTTTCGCCTCACGTGGAGGATTTGGGCCGCCCTTCTTTGCGAAACTCCAGAGCACAGAGCCACAAAACACGCATGATTGATGCGTCTTTTGCGCAGCCGGTAGTCATAGCGTGTCGTCTGCTCAGAAAAACTTCTTCCACAGCCCCTGCAGTTGAAACGACGGATCCGACGCCCATCGGAAGGGCGACGGAACGACCCTCTTTTGCAAACATTTTCTGATTCACAGCGGGGACAAGACGTGACCGAACTTTGGCCCATGGAGCAACTCCTCAGCAAAGATTTGCTCTTCAATCTGCCAGCAAACTCTGACATTTTTTGGCGGTGTGCGAAAAGTGGTCAGCACTGTTCATTTTTTGGAGAATGCTGAGATGACTTGCAGATCTTCGGTGCCAATTGAGGAGGCCAGTTTTAAAGTCGCACATTCAAAGTCACACCCAGACCGGGCTCTTGGAGAGGTTTGTTCATCGGTCCAAGGGAAAGCTCATAACGATCGTTGTTGGTCAGCAAAACATACTCTAGTGTGCTGAACAGCGCGACCAGCAGGGCGTTTGCACTGAAGAAAAGGTAGGTGTTTCGAATGGCCTTTGCTTCTTCTCCAGCACGAAGCCCGTTGACCCCATAAATCACAAAGAAACCTGAACTCAGCGCCACTCGTCTCAGGGAGTCTCGCTTTTTCTCTTCAAAGAGTTGATAGGAAATCTGACGCTTTCGGCGTCTCGCATATCGCTTTGCCCGGCGACCACTGAGGTTCTGGGTCTCGAGGTCACTCAGTGTCTTGTCCAATTCTTCGTGCGCCGACACGCTAAAGGCAGGAAGGAGGCCATCAACAATCAAGACAAAGGATGTGCTTTGAGTGGTTGTGAAAACAAGTTTGGTGAGAATGGTGTCTTCGAAAAAAATCTCACCAGCAATTCCTGCGGCTAGGCCCACACTGCCGCCCACGATCTTTGCGGTCTGCTCAGACGAAGTCCACTCCGAAGGCCTGTTTTTCGAAATGAAGTCGTCATACTCCGGATAAAGTGTTTTTTGATCGGCGAACAGCAAAGCCTCATAGCTGGCGGTGTGGAAGACGATCAACGAAAAGAGAAGGTGGTGAAGGCGAAAGAAACACAATCTGTCCAAGAGGAGTTTCATAGATCACCACCCCACTTTAAAGTAGACATTCAACTGATTGTCAGTCTGGCGCCCATCGAGCCCCTCTTCAGACTGACTTGAATTGTCGATGTTGTTTTTCAGCTGAACACCCATGCCAATGAGGTCACTTTCAGAGGCTAGTCCATAGGAAAAGTGTGACTCAGAAAAAGCCACAGCGAAGCGAATGCGGGGCAATACCAATTCTGTGCCAATGGTGTAAAAGAGCTCCTCACCCTGTAGCCCTAGCTTCGAAAACGCATGCAGCTTAAAAAGCGGTGTTGGAAAAAAAGTTGAGTTGTGAAGTTCGTAGCTGCGCAAAAACTGGTGCACAAAGGTGGACTCAACCTCCTTCATTTTTGAGTCTTCAACAACGTTCCGAACCGCAAGGCCAAAGCTTGAACTGATCTTTTGGTGGAAGCTGAGCAGCAGGCCCACGTCAACATCAAATGATTCTGACTTCTTCATTCTCTTGAGAGCTTTCAGATCGGAGCTCGCCACCTCACTCACAAAACCCTGGTAAATTTCAATCTCACGTGTGTAGTAGACAGGAGTGATCCCCAAGCTAACGAGGGTACCTTTCTTGCGCTTCCCTTCTCTCTTCAGGCTTGAGTAGATCTCGGTCGAGGCCGTCACACGCAGCTCTGACTGGTTCAAAAGCTGCAAATCGAACTCTGGAAAAGCAGGGTTGTTGACGAGCAACGAGCCCACACCAGTGAAAGGTGAATACGACACATTGATGCCGGGGTAAGCAATGGCAACACGAGCCAACCCAGAACTGATGATTCCCGTCGATGTGGCGAAGAGTCGCTTGATGTAGTCTTCGTTGATTTCATTGAGCACGACGTTGTCGAGCACATCCAAAAGAGTTTCTTCGCCAGAAATCAAAACGTCGACCTGGATGGGTTGGTCTGGGTTCGTGTCGTTCAGGGCGGGGTTGCACAAGCTACTTTTAAACGCATGATTAGCGCCACATGCACCCAAATAGTGCATAGACTCAGGGCTTTCGTTACCCCTAATGTAGGAAAGCGAGGAAAGTGATGAGCTTGAAACAGCAGGTTCAGCCCGGGCCGCTGGGCTTGTCGCAAAGAATCCCAAAAGAAGCAAAGTACCGATGGAGAATTCTGATTTCATCCAAACCCATTTGGTCCAAAGCTGAGGTCATCTTGGAAATACGAACTTCAATCTTTTGCAGCTGCTCAACCCTTTCATTGTTATGGATCTTCTTGTCTTCGTCAATGTACGACTCTTTGAGAAGCTCTGCCGAGCGTCTGGCATGTTCACTGGCTTGACGAAGATGAAACAAGGCTGTGCTCAGCTCGAGTTCACAGGTCAACCCTTTCAGGTAGTCAATGGGTGAATTGAGGTTCAGTCCACCAAGTGAATCGCGGAAATGGCTGATGGCTTGCACCAGATGAAGAATCGAAGCGTAGGTCTGCGCTTGATCATTGAGGGTCGGACCTTTCACACGCTCTAAAGTCCGAAATGCTGAATTGAGAAAACCCCGATTGTCTTCGGACACGTGGGGGATCAAATTCAATATGGATTGAATGGTTTTAAAGTGAGAACTCACTTCACTGAGAGAGTTTTGCAGCTCAACAACAGACTCGGGCAGTGCCTTAAGGTCACTTTCAGGAATCACCGACACTTCAACGGTGCTTTCTTCACCGTCTTCCTCTTCTTCAGGGTTGGAGCCATTTTCCGGTTCCGGGCTGTCATTCCCCTCCTCGTCTCCTTCTTCTGTCGCTTCTCCTTCCACAGGCTGCGTGTCTCCGAAAAACGATGCAGGTGA
Organism: Silvanigrellales bacterium; assembly: GCA_028285285.1. GTDB lineage: Bacteria > Bdellovibrionota_B > Oligoflexia > Silvanigrellales > Silvanigrellaceae > JANQPW01. The sequence continues at coordinate 3,749 of JANQPW010000531.1, read as the reverse complement.
GCTCGATTGCTGGCCCTCTCCCAAAGAGCGGATTAAGCCAAACAAACTTACAGAATCGATACCAGCCAGACCAGCATTGGCACTCGCCTCATAGATTCGCAGCCGATCGTTTTCCGGATCTGCTTTCAAAAACTCACGACTCATCACAGCTGCCCTGAAATAGTTGCGTTTGTTGAGCTCTCTGAGAACCTGGTCTTCCGGGCTGGGCGCCGTGACAGCCTGAACGCAGGAAATGTAAAACAGGAGGGCCACACCAAAGCTCAAGAGAAAGGCCTTCATGGCAGCTCCTCTTTGAGGAAACCGCTAACGAACTCCAGCACCTGGTCAGACTGACTCCATCCGGTTGCTTCAGAGAACTTCAGCTCAAACTCTTTTCCAATGCCTCCTGCACCCAGTTGCAGGGCAAGCCCAGAAATGCGCGTGGAAGAGGCAAACCCCTTCTCAATACTGATGGGTAGGATGCTCTCTTCCAAGCTGACCCGCACTCTCCCAACTTCGAAGGTCAGTGGGGGAAGGGTCAATGTGAGCCCTTGTGCGGTCAGCTCCGAAATTTTGAACCCTTCCTGATTTTTCAGATCCACTGCTCCTGTCAGAGAACCGTCTGCCAACCCTTCCAAAAGCTCCGTCAGTCGCAACACGTCAGCCAGCCCTATCTCTGTCCACTGCCCCTTTCCATCACTTTGGCCTTCCTCGCGCGGCGTCTGTTTGAGGGTCAGAAAGGGCTCAGCTTGACCTCGTTCCCAAAACTCAAGCAAAACAAATGCGGCTGAATGCTGGGGGGCTTCCGTGTGGTCTGAACCTGAAATCTGGGACCGATAAACCACAAAAAGGTTTTCAGGAATGTGAGAGAAGTGCTCGTGTGGCTCCACTTCAATGCTTGAAACAGACGTGTCCACAACATGGGGAAGGCTCAGGTTCATCCATGATTTTGGCCCAAAGGGGATCCGTGACTTCATAAGGTTGTCATCAGGTTTTTCAGTCTCTTTCTGGGGAAAGAGCTCGCCCCCTCCGTAGATTCGAGACACCTGCCGAACGACAACGCCCAGTGCGTAAGACACGCCCGTGAGCGAACTCATCAACAAACCAAACTGTTTGTTGAGAATTTCCGCTTCCCCTTCCTCCACAAAGACTTTCTGCCTCTCACTCACCAGCGGAATGTGAATTCTGCCTTGATGCTCAGAGCAGTTGGCAAAGAGAAACAGGGAAGTTCCACAGAGCGCTGCCACAGCGACAATTCCACTTTTGCCGCGCTCCAGAGCTGTCAACTGTGTTGCCATCCAAGAGTGGCTCTGGCCAAAAAAAGGAAGATTGTGGAAGGGTCGACGCCGTTTCATTTATAATGACCTGAAAGCACAGTGGATTTTTTTCCACAAGAAAACTCAGAACTACAGAAGATCGACCCGCAAATTCCGGGCCGTTTTGCCAAAAAGCTCACAGAGCTCGATCTCTTCAGTCAGCCCATACCTGCACGCCAAGTGGTCATTTCAACGACTTTTGCCCAAAATGTGTTGAAACTGCCAATTTTAAACCTCGAATATCTTCGGGCATTTGAAAAACGGGCTGACAAACCCACACGCAAAGCATCTGATATCAAGGAAGAAAAAAACCGGGCCCTGGCGGCTCCATAAGCACACTGGGTTGGCCCACTCCTTGCTTAAAAGAGGAAACACTCAAAATTGATCCGGAGATGCGCTATGCAAGGCCTTCGCTCGCAAATGCGTCAAAGTGCGCTGCAGCTGCTTATTTTGGCACTCGTTACCCTTCTCACCTCGTGTGGTTCTCCTCACTCCGGTGAAGTTGAATCAGGTAACGAAACGAACTCTTGGTTTAAAAAACTCACGGGGAAGAGCGCACGCAGTTCACTCCGAAGGGTTTGCCCCGGCTTCGTGGTTTCGGTTCACACACATCCTTCCAGCAGCACTTACATAGGAATACAACTGCAGCCAGACTCGGTGTTCCAGGTATTGGAAAGACACAAACACGATCCCGGATGGCTTCGGGTTAAGGCAGGAAAAGTTTCAGGATGGGTCTTCGCAGCCAAAACGAGCAGCGGCGGAAACACGATCTGTGGGTTGCCCAAACACCACAGAGTCTGTGCCAATGGAGTGAGCCTCCGCAGCAGTCCAACACTCCGCAATGGAGACAGCAACATCTCCGGGTGGCTCAAGCCCGATCAGCCAATCCACGTGACACAACTGGGCGAAAGCGGATCTTTTTTAAAAGTGGCCACACGCCAAGGCAAGCAAGGCTGGGTTCTCGGCACACACGTCTGTTCCCAAGACTCACGACCCTACCAAAGCCTCTTTGTGAAATGGAGACACCCCATCACGCTTGATCCGAACGGGCGCAATGGAACAGGCCCTTTTTGCTCTTCGGGTTATGCTGAGAGGATTCACCCCATCACGGGTCAACCGAACAAACACCGAGCCATCGACGTTGCAGCAACACTTGGAACGCCCATTGCAGCAGTGGCCGGAGGGTATGTGATCAAAGCGGGGGTCGACGGAGGCCTTGGCAACAGGATCATCATACGTCACAACCACAACAACAAGACCATTTACAGCCTCTATGCCCACTTGCATGAGATCTATGTCCGACCCGGTCAGTGGGTTTCACACTTCACTGGACCCATTGGAACGGTTGGGAGCACTGGGTTTTCAACGGGCCCCCACCTTCACCTCGAAGCTCTGAAATCGCTGGGAGCATCAAGCGACAAGCGTGTCAAAACCAACCCAAACCCATACTTCACAACTCCGATAACGGGCTGCCCTATCGAAAACAATCTCTAGGGTTCAGCAGGAGTCTCCCAGGTAGGAAAGGGGATCAATGGCTTTGACAAAACGGCCTTGCTCATCGCGGCAAGCACAGTAGCGATCACTGTCTTTTGCCACACTGCCATCTTCTCGCTTTTCGCCTTCTTGAACCATCACCCCACCCTTTTCCTCACACTTTTTCTTGAGCTCAGCACGGTCCACACCCCGCTTGCACGAGAGCAACGCAACAAAAAGCACAAGAAAAGAGGTGGTGGGTCTCATGCCTCATCCTTTAGCTGGTGACTGTCATTGAGCAAACTGCACGGATAAATCCAAACTCGCACTAAAAGGTCAAGCTCAGCTGCAGACCTCCACCCCAACGAAGTGCTGTGTGCGCTTCGGGGGTGCTGCGGCAGTCGATCTCCCGGCAAGAAACTCCCTCTTCCCAGAATAGCATGGGCCGAATCGAATACGGTGACGGGGGCTTTGATGAAAAATCACTTTTGGAAACAGACAGGGGCCGGTGCCCTGCCCAGCCATCGTAGGCCCCGTAAAGAAGCGACAAGGCTCCCAGGCCACCGGAGAGCCGTCGCAGGCTGCTCGTGGGTGCGAGACCTGACAGCAGCAAGAAGCTTCCCTGTGCGGCGGCAAACCAGAAGGCCTTCGTGCTCTCTCCGTTTTTCAGCTGTCCCACGCCAAAGGGAAAGAACGATAAGGTCCAGTTGACCCATTGTGCCCCATTGGGGTTACGTGTGGCGTGCAAAGGCATGAGATCAAAAACCTCGTAGCCCCAAATGCCGACAAACCCAGCCATGCCCATGAGAGTTTGAAAGGGAGAGTTGTCGCCACCACTCGAGTCATCGTAAGAATCGCGGGCACTTTCTGCCGATTCTTCTCCGACGTTGCTGGCCACCAAAAGAGCGGCGATCTCGGCACCGAGAAACAGTGCACCCCAACCGTACTGGCCCGCGTCGAAGTGTCCAATTCCAAAGGGCA
>JANQPW010000518.1 GCA_028285285.1 Silvanigrellales bacterium | reverse complement strand
CCCGACTCAGGGAAAAGGGGAACTTCGGCTGGCGAAGACGCTGCTCGAAGATCGCGTTCACGATCGATTTCAGCCGATATCCCCGCTCTTTCCAACTCGACTTTTACCCAGCGCTGTGCCGATGCCCAGTCTCCGAATGAAACCGCCTTGCGAATATTGTTTGTGAGCGCATCATCAGGTGCAATTTTGGCAATAGCCTTCAGTCGGGAAAGCGCCTCCTCACGACGATTGAAAAGCACGAGCACTTTAAGGTTTATTCGTTGCGCCAAGGTGTTATCAGGAGCCCGAGACACAACTTCCTGGGAGGCCTTCAGCGCCTCTTCAAACATTCCTTGATTGAAGTAGTCTCTTGCCAGCGCAGCACGCGCTGAAGAATACTGAGGGTAGCGAAACACACCATCTTCAAGAATAACAATGGCCTCTTCCACATACCCACGTTTTCGAAGCATGTCGGCAACCGGCATAAAGCTTGCACCGGTTGGATCATTCTCAAACTTTTGAATGGTTTGATTTTCCTGCTTTGAGAGATTCTGGAGATCCTTAAGGAACTCAGTGGTGACAGAGGGCATGACGTGGCATCCTCAACATGAAGAGGTTTTGTCCACAATTGTATCACATAAGGGAACTAACTCAGAGCAGCGGCAGGCCAGGCTCCGTACCTGTTAGTTAGGAGCGGGCACCCTTGGAGTGCTGCTTTCTCCGGTGAGCGCAGGATTGGTTGTGTCAGGTATGTCTGTTGTGTCGTCTTCTTCTTCGTTGTCACTCTCCAAAGTCACTGAAATTCCTACAGGTTCACTAAAAAGTGGACCGCTGTAGGCCACAAAGTCTCCGCCAACCCCCAAACCCGGCTCAGAAGGACATGTAAACACGAGCGTGAAAAGAGCCACACCACAATTGTCAGTGAAACTGTCAGAGGCGACAATGCGTTGCTTTGAGCCCGAGAAGTTGTTGAACTTTTCAAGCACCTCAGCGATATTCGCCTCGGTGACGAGTTGAAGACCTCCAAACTCGGGAACAGAAGCACCCACCGCCACCGATGAGATAGGAAGCTTCTGTGCATCACGCACAATACCAACCAACTGCAAGACTCCGCTGGCTCCTCGAACTCGACACTGGACCGAATACGACGAGGGGCTCACACTGAAGTTCCACTCTTCCCCAGTGGTGTCCGTTGCCGCGGCAACATGACCGGAGGGATCCGAGGTTGTGCAGCGCCCTGGGGAGTTGGGATCGGAGGTTCCGCAGGTTGAAATCAAGACACAAGCCGGAACGAGTACCCCAGCGGGCATAGCTCTCTTCAGCGACCCCTTCAACAGAGGAGAAGCTTCTCTACTAGAAGTCATTGTCGAATTCATTTTCAAAGTCCTCCTCTTCATTCAAACCGTTAGACCCTTCGTTTTCGGAGAAATCGTTCTCATTATTCAATGAGTTGTTGTTGAAGCTCTCATTGTTTTCAGCAAATTCATTGTTTTCATTAGAATTTTCAAAATTCTCATTGTTGTTAAAACCGTTGTTCCCGCTGTTGTTGAAGCCATTGTTCCCACTATTGTTGAAACCGTTGTTCCCGCTGTTGTTGAAACCGTTGTTCTCGCTGTTGTTGAAACCGTTGTTCTCGCTGTTGTTGAAGCCATTGTTCCCGCTGTTGTTGAAACCGTTGTTCCCACTGTTGTTGAAACCGTTGTTCCCGCTGTTGTTGAAGTCGGCGTCTGAGAGGTTTCCATTGTTTGTGAAGGCCGATTCGTCGTAGTAACCAACCTCTTCACCATTGACAGAGTCTTCTGCCCCAAAGTCTTCGTCGACCAAATCAAGCTCTGAGTTTTGACCGATCTTTTCTTTCAAAATACGTGGTGTGATCATCACCATCAGCTCAGTGCGCACAACATTTTTGGCCCGGGTGCGAAAGAGTGCCCCAATAATGGGAAGATCTCCTAAAATGGGCACCCTTCCCGTTCCCACAATGCGAGATGACTGATAGAGCCCACCAATCACAGCCGTCTCGCCATCGGCAACGGTCAGATTTGTGTTCGCGTTTCGAGCGATGATCGTGTTCACCTGGCTTCCCGAGCCAGCGGCAGTTCCCGGTGTGCCGCGTGTGACTTGGATTTCCATTTGCACATTACCATCACGAGAAACG
>JANQPW010000501.1 GCA_028285285.1 Silvanigrellales bacterium | reverse complement strand
GATCCATTCTGAAGGCGAACAGTTCGTTTATTGCGCTGTTCAACTCTGCGACAGCAAGCGGAGAGAGCACGGCATACCCTCTGGGGCGTGCTTTTACGGATATTTTTCAAGTTCACCACAAGGAAATCTTCTTTGAAAAAGTTTCCCAGCTGGGCGAAAAAAAACCTGTGGTGGAGTTTGAGCTTCCGGTGCATCGCAGCGGAGAGGTCGAGAATGCCAAGAGTTTTCATTGGATCTGTCAGTCTTATCTGAGCTCTTCTACCTACGGAACAGTCTTTGCAGCCCTTGGTCGTGACCTCACCCAGCTCAAAACAGCAGAGCGCCAGATCTCGTATCTTTTCCAATGTATTCCGCTGGGCATCGTGACAGTTCATGAAGATGGAAAGGTGGGCTCCACTTATTCTCCCTACTCCGAGGTGCTCCTGGGCACCCAGGAGTTGGAAGGAAAGCCTTTTTCACGCGTGCTCTCTGAGATTGTTTCCGACGAGGTTTCTCCGGTTGAAAGAGAAGCCATAGAGTCGTTTGACGAGGTTTTCAAAGTTGGAAAGAGCGACTACGAAGCACATGTGGCCCAGCTCCCCAAGCTGATCAAAACCCGTCAGCGGTTGGGCACTGTGGAAGAGCCGTTCTGGCTTTCGCTCAATTATTTCCCCATTCTTGTAGAAGAGCGGGTGGTTCAGCTCTTTATCATTATCCAGAATCAGACCAGCTGGATGAAGCAGCAGCTTGAGGCTGATCGTCTGCGGGAGATGACCCAAATTGATGAGCTCACCCAGATTTCCAATCGGAGGGCATTTGACGAGCGGCTCAACCGAGAGGTGGCCTCGTTTGCGCGTGGAGACTGCGATGTGGTGTCACTCATTATGATTGATGTGGACTATTTCAAGCAGTACAACGATTCCTACGGCCACCCCGAGGGAGATTCTTGTTTGAAGAAAGTTGCCAAAGTGCTGGGTAGCAATTTGCGGCGGCGCACGGATCTCGTCTGCCGTTATGGCGGAGAGGAATTTGTGGTGATTCTTCCACACACAGATGCGGCGGGTGCCGGGCATGTGGCAGAATCTCTGCTCGAGGAAATTCGTGGCCTGGCTTTGCCTCACGAGCATAGAAAAGACAGTTTGAAAGTCGTGACAGCTAGTGCGGGAGTGGCCACACTCACAACGTTGCAACCCAACGGAGACTCTGGAGCCGATCTGGTGCGACGGGCCGACCAAGCCCTGTATCGTGCTAAGTCAGAAGGTCGCAACAGAGCCTGTGTTGATGGTGAGGTGGAAGTTCCGGTGAACCAAAAGCCGGAATCGGCCTGAGGAGGAATGATTTGAGACCTGAGATCGAGAAGCTGATGGATGGCCTGAAAGACGTGGTGAAAGACTCCTTTGAGCGGTATTTTCAACTTTCCGATGTGTCGATCACGCCTCAACCTGGAAAACCAGGCACGGTTCAATCTTCGCATTTGGTGCTGAATCTCATTTTTGGATCAGAGGTTTCGGTGCAGGTGAAGGTGCATTACCAAAACGAATCTTTTGAGGATGTTGTGGTGAAGCGCTTTGGAAACCTCACGGGAGACGCTTTGACTGAGAAGATGGGGAGTTTGGTGAAGGAATATGTGAATGTGTTCTCTGGAGAGCTGAAGCATCTTTTGGACACGAGTGGCCTTCGCTGTGGTCAGGGCATTCCTGTGAGGCTCAGTGGATTTGATGAGATCATTTTGGGCCACACTCGTGAGGCAAGTGACCAACAGCAGTGGGTTTTAGACTTTCAAACCGGGAGTTGTGTTTTAGAGATCGAAACCCTGCTCAAGGCTGAAAGCGCCATTCAAAAGTTGGGCCAGATCAATCTGTCGAAGGCCGCAGAGTCTGATGGCGAGATTGAGTTTTTCTAGCATCGTTGAAGGAGAGAGCACAGTGGCATTGGGAAACGTGCTGATCGTTGATGACTCTGACGTGGTGACCGACGACTTTTCTGAGGCCTTTGGTAAGGCTGGCCTTGATGTTGTGACTGCCGCAAGCGGTCAGGAAGCTTTGAACACCTTGGTGTATCAACAGTTCGACTTTGTGGTGCTCGATTTCAACATGCCTGGCATGAATGGTTTGCAGTTTTTGGAAAAGGCGAAAGAGAAGGGCTATCTCACCACCACACCCGTTCTCATGTGCACCACTGAGCGAAGTGAAGAAGCGAAAACTCAAGGCCGCAAGCTGGGTGTCATGGGCTGGGTTGTGAAACCCGTCAACCTTGAGAAGTTGGTTTCGGTCGTGATTTCGACCATCGAAAAAACCAAGCAGGCCCAGTAGACTCCTCCCCTCACCCCACGAATTGGTTGATTGATTCTCTAGGTTCCGGTACGGCCTGACCATTGGGTTTTGCGAACTCTTTGGGAGAATGAAGGTATGAACACTGAGGGAGTGGGTTTGGATACTGTGAACGCTTGGCTTTCAAACCCAGAAACAGTCAATATGTTGCTGGCTTGGGGCATGAAGATCCTGGGTGCAGTTGCGCTTTTGGTTGCAGTGAAGGTTCTCAGTTCCTGGGCTGCTGCAGTTGTTTTGAAGGGCCTGCGTCGTGGCAATGTAGATGAAACTTTGATCCGGTTTGGTTCCAACTTTGCCAAATGGTTGATTCTTCTCATTGGTGGCCTTGCCGTCTTAGGAATCTTTGGTATTCAAACGGCAAGTCTTATTGCGATTTTGGGTGCCGCAGGATTCGCGGTTGGGCTGGCTTTTCAGGGTTCGCTTTCCAATTTTGCAGCTGGCGTGATGCTCCTTGTTTTTCGTCCTTTCCGCCATGGCCAATTTGTGAAGGTGGCCGGAACAGCGGGAACCGTTGATGAGATTGGTCTTTTTACCACTTCCCTCGACACACCCGACAAGCGTCGCATCATTGTGCCAAATTCCTCCATTTTTGGGTCAACCATTGAAAATGTGTCTCATCACGGTGAGCGCCGGGTAGATGTTGATCTGGGCACTGCCTATGAGGCCGACTTGGAAGTGGTGCGGGCAACCTTGTTGAGCGTGGCAAAAGATATCCCTCACGTTTTGTCAGAGCCTGCACCAACTGTTGTTTTGACCGGGTTAGGTGCCAGTTCGATCGACTGGCAGATCCGTGCATGGGTGAAGGCCGGAGACTATTGGGATGTTCGCGATGACCTTTTGGGGAGAGCAAAGCGGGCTCTTGATGAGAAGAAGATCGAAATCCCCTACAACAAGGTAGATGTGAATTTGTTGAACGGCTCCGTTGCGCCTGGTCTTCAGCCGCCCGCGAAGGGGCTTTTGGGTAAGGAAGCCGCCCTGAGCAATCCGCATTGAACAAGAAGGGATTCGACAGGCCCCTAAGCAGAGATTGCTCGGGATCCATTCCTCTCCTTCTTCTTGAGCACTGTGAGAAAATTTAGCTCCTGAGGGTCAAGTGGCGTTCGGTTTTCAAGACGCAACACACCCCGGGGGCAAACCTCTGCGCAAAGGCCACAACCGACACACGAGGCCCTTGTGAAGTTCTTATTCGATTGGGCATAGGCGCGCACATCAATGCCCATTTCACAGTATTTTGAGCAAAGTCCACAAGAAATACACATGTTCTTCTTCACTCGGATACGATAACGACCGAACTTTTGGATGAGACCCAGGAAGGCAGCCATGGGGCAGAAGTTGCGGCACCAAACCCGCGTTCCCCCAATGGGATAAAGGCCTGTTCCCAACACTCCCGATAGAACCGCAATGACAACGATGCCGTAGTACTCCTTCACAAATCCTGCAACAGATTGAAAGCGGGGATAGCCGCTCAGATCTGTGAATGCGCCCATGGTGTAGATCGCTGTTGTGATCAGAGCAATCAAGAGGGTGGTGTGGATCGCCACTTTTTCAAACTTCCAGGCACGTGTTGACTTTGAGGTGAGGTGCCGCCAAGGTTCTCCAAAGGTGTTGGCAAGGCCTCCGCAACCACACACCCAGGAGCAATACCAACGCTTTCCAAACCAAACTGTGAGGAGTGGAACGAGTAAGAGCGAACCCAAAAAGGAGTAGAGGATGAAAGGCAGGGGTTGGCTGGCAATTGTGGAGGGGTGAAAGTAGTCAAACTTGAGAGGCCAAAAATACGAGAAGTAGTACTCAGGTTGGTGAAAGATTTTGAGCAAAATTGGAACGGAAAAACCCAAGCTGATTTGAACAAACATGACCACGCAGGTGCGCACAATTTGGTATTTGTTGTGGCGGTACTTGTACAAAACGTAGAGCCCGCCAACGGTGATGGCTACGGTGTAGAGAAAGCCATAAAAGGTCCATTTGTTTGGGCTCGCCGACTCCGGAAGAAAGGAAAATAGACTTCGAGAAAAGGCGTCGAGGCGACCGTTTGGGTCAACCTTGTGGTTGAAGTAGAGAATGACGTAAAAAGCGATCAGTGCCAAAGAAGTGATCCATGCGGTGACACCTCGGTTTTTGATGTCATGAATAAACCAGCCTGCAGCTCCTGCTTTTTTCATACGATTTCTTCTCCCTTGTAGGTGAACACAACACTACCGATTTACGCTTTTGCCAGGGCTATGGATTGTGATGTTGCTCCAGCAAAGGAAACATGCCCAAACTCCACATCGTATTGAGCCGACTTCAAACGCTTAAGACAGTACTCTGGGCTACGCCGTTCGTTTACCCACTGTTCTAGCTTGTTGTGGTCCCAACGGGAACCCAGCATGTTGAAGCCCAAAACACGATCGTCTTTGTGCACAATGCGTACAGAAGCGTGTTTTGTGGGATGTTTGAGATAAATTGTGGGAGTTCCTGCTTCGAGCTGCATGACTTGGCCAACGGTTGTGTACTCAATTTCAAAGAACTTTGAACTGTTGAAAAACAGCGGAGGGCGGTAGGCGATGGCATCGCCAAACAGATTTCGACCCACCAGCTCTCCTTGGCGTTTGGCAGAGTACCAAATCAGCTCTATAAGAGGTCTTTCATCTTCCTTTTTGTTAGGGAAGTGGATTTCAGCACAGTCGCCGCAAGCAAAAACATTGGGAAGGCTTGTGGCAAGGGTTTCGTCGACCACAATACCCCTGCCGATTTTCGGGGGAGTTGTGGCTTCTTTAAAGACCTCAACTTGGGGCTTCACCCCCACACAAATTCCCAGCATTTGTGCTGCCAGGGTGTTTCCCTTGTTTGTTTTTATGGCGCTCACACGGCCGGAGGCGTCCGCTTCAATGGAAGCAATCTCCTCTCCGTATCGAACGTCGATACCGTGGTCACGCATGTGCTCAGTGACGTATGAAGCTTCTTCTGCGCCGAGCGCAACGGGCCAGAAGTAGGGCTCGCGAATGAGAAAGGTCACTTGCACACCGTGGTGAGCCAGGCACTCGGCCAGCTCAATGCCAATGAGCCCTCCTCCAACAACAACCGCAGATTGGGTTGTGGGAGTGAGGCGTTCGCAGTTGTCGAGATCTTGCATCGAAACAAAGTGAACAATTCCATCTTTAACCTGATCGGCCCCTTTCCAAGGAAACATATTGGGTGATGCGCCGAGTGCCAGCACCAGACGATCGTAGGTGAGTTCTCCCTTGTTTCTGAGCGAGATGGTTGAGCGGTCGGAATGGAGGTCGACGACCTCATCTTGAATGAGCTGGATGTTTTGATTTTCGTACATGCTGCGTTCATGGGGTTCCAAGTCTGGGCGTTGCATCATGTCCATGTATGCGTACATCAGCGCGGTTCTTGAAAAGAAATAAGGTGTTTCCTTACTAACAACAACAATCTCGGCTTCCAGATCTCGCTTTCGAGCGGCTAAAGCACACGAAATTCCTGCCACACCGTTTCCAACAATCACAATTTTCACTGGTTGACTCCTTGTGATCTCTGCCTCGCTCCCGTTTCAGAGCTGCGTTGACCAGTCTCTCACATCTCGCGAGGATTTTTCCATGAACACCGGAAAAAATCTTTGGATCACAGCATGATAGAAAGAATCAATAGCTTGGATTGAAAACACTCAGCAGTGTTCGTCGCCAACGAACCCATCCCATTTTTTCATGTAGTTGATAAACGCATCTCCCAATCGGGCGCTGCGCAAGCTGGCCTGCGAATAGGGGGGTAAGTGGGGAACATTGTGATCGGCAATCTGATGGGGCCAGCGTGGAGAGTTGAGTGCAGCTCGGCCCACATGAACGTAGTCCATTCCGTATCGAAGGGTCCATTCCGCGTCTGCACGGTTCCAGATTTTTCCGGATGCGCTCTTGAGAAGGCGAGTGGGGCGAGAAGAAAGCGCCTCAGCGAGACGCATTGTTCTGTGGGCTTTGCGCGTGTCCCACATGGAATGGTGGATGAAGTCAAGGCCTTCTGCGTCGAGAATCTCTTGAAGTTCCAGTGTTTCCGCAATGGAAAGCCCTGTGACGTCGGAGTAAGACTCAGGGCTGAGCCGAACCCCCAGAACAAATCGGGAAGAGGTCTGTTTTTTAATCGACCGAAGAGTTTCTAGCAAAAACCTTGCGCGGTCAAGCAGCCGGGATCCACCATAGCGGTCGCAGCGGGTGTTGAGGCTTCGGCTCAGAAACTGAGTGAGGAGGTACCCATGTGCGCCATGAACTTCGCACCCTGCAAAGCCGGCTTGCTCCGCTCCCCGAGCCGCCCTCGAAAACGATTGCACCAACTGGTGGATCTGCGTTTCGGTCAGAGCGGAGCAGCTTTCTCCTCCCCAGCCCCGTGCCACCGGCCCCCACACCCTGCCCTCATGCCGCAGTGTTTCTGGAACTCGCACACCGCCATGGTGAAGCTGGACAAATGTGAGAGCGGGGTGGCGATGGCCGTGGGTGTGTCTTTTCAGCTTCGCCAATTGTTCGAAATGAAAGGGTTCGCACACACCCAATTGGCCTGGCCAACACCTGCCCGAAATATCCACAAATGCTGCACAGGTGGTGACTCCCCCCCAGCCGCCGGTGATGCGTGTGCTCAGAAAGTGAAGATCATCGGAAGAGGCGCTGCCGGTGGCTTGGCTCATGTTGTTGGTCATTGCCGACACGAAAAGACGATTGGGAGCGCTGGTTCCGTTTGGAAAGGAAAAGGGCTGGAACAGCGCTTTAGATTTGGGTTTGTGAAGCATTCTGGGGCCTCGCTTTTTGAATTTGTGCTTTTTTCAACAGAATTGAAAATCCAAGGGTTATTAAATGCTTAATCTTATGGCAGAAGTTTGAGACATTGTCTTTTTAACCTCATTTCTCGGGCAGAGTTTTCCGCTCACCCTGGCGCAATCAAATTGCGCACAATGTTCTTTGACTTGACGGCCAATCTTTCGGTGCTGTACTTTCGACACTATAAAAGCCACAAAAGAATGCAGAGACTGGAGTTCATCAGTAGGTGAAGTTTTCGCCGAGGTAGACTTGCTTGACGATGTCCATTTGAGACACCTCTTCAGGCTCACCTTCGGCAAGTATGCGACCTCCGGCCAATATGTATGCCCTGTCGCAAATGGAGAGGGTCTCTCGCACATTGTGGTCAGTGATGAGCACCCCCAGATCCTGTTCCACAACAAGCCGCTTGATCAGATGTTGAATTTCGTCGACGGTGACGGGGTCAATGCCGGCAAAAGGCTCGTCTAGAAGCAGAAATCGAGGCTTGGTGACGAGAGCGCGGGCGATTTCGAGGCGACGCCTTTCGCCACCTGAAAGTGACAAACCCAAAGATTGGCGGATGTGTTCAATGCCAAACTCCCGCAACAAGCTCTCCAGAATCTGAGATCGCTCCGATTTGGGGATGCCCCAGATCTCCATGACGGCAATGATGTTGTCTTCCACAGAAAGCTTCCGAAACACACTGGCATTCTGTGGCAGGTAGCCGATCCCTTTGCGAGATCGCTTGTGGATCGGCAAGACGGTGATGTCCTCCTCTCCCAGCATCACTTTTCCAGAGTTGGGGCGCAGAAGCCCCACTGTCATGTAAAAGCTCGTTGTTTTGCCGGCTCCATTGGGCCCAAGAAGGCCAACGATTTCCTTTTGTTTCACGTGGAAGTTTACGTCTTCCACCACAATCCGCGTGTCAAACCTCTTGCGAAGGTCGATGGCTGAGAGGGTGACTCTGTTCTGTGCGGGAGCTGTCATGTGATCGGGCGTCCTTTTTGCATTCTCAGCGGCTTCACTGTGGGTTGCGACCAGTGTTTTCGGGTTCCACAATTCCCCGAGCCCCTTTTATGGTCACAGCACCGGTGTCGAGCTCCACAAAAATCTCTTTGCCTTGAATGAGCTCAGCACCTCGCCACACCCGTGGTTTGCCAAAGAGGCGAATTCTTCGGTCGGCCACAAAGTACTCGAGTTCGTCGGCTTCAGCGCGCAGAGGGGGAACCGATTCCGTCGGCTTTTTCTTAAACTTCACATTGCCCCGTGCCAAGGCTCGTTGGGCTCTTGTGGTGCCCGGTTCTGAAAAAACCGTCGCTTTGTCTGAGGTGAGCTTTGCATCATCTTGTGTGATCTTGACATTTCCCACCAGATTCAAAACGCCTTTTTCTCGCACTCCTGTGACAAGATCTCCCTCAACTTCGATGGGTGCCGAGTCGTCGTGTTCTGTGATGTCGTCTCCAAACAGGCCACCGCTTTTTTGCGGTTTTGCCTTTTTCGGTGCCGAGCTGGGGCTATTTTTTTTGCTTGAAGAAGCACCAGACGCCTGGCTTTGGGGTGCTTTTTGGGAATCTTTGGCCGTTGGCTCTTGTGGGCTGCTCTTCTTCGGCTTTTCGGGTGTGCCGTCCTCATCTGCGGAAGTTCCGGTTTCTTGGGCTTCTTCGGCTGTGTCATTTTCGAGTGGGGTTATGGTGTCGCTGAAGTCTGCCGGGGCCACCACGGAAAAAAGGAGCAGAGCCGGCAGTGCTGCTGTTTTCATCCAAGATCTGCTCATTTTCTTTCCTCTTTTTCAAGTGTTCAAGGTCCGTTTTCACCTTCGTCTTCGCGCGAAAGCGCAGGAGATGCCGGCCGAAAGAGCCCCTTCACACGCCCTCGCACACTGAACTGACCCGTTTCGAGAGCATAGGTGAGCCCAACCCCCCTCATGCGTTGGGCCCGGCCCCGGAATGTGACCACCGAGTCAGTTTGGAGGAGCTGGCTAGGAAAATCAAAAATCACGTCGTCTGTGCGCACCAGTCCATCTCGAAAGTAGACAAAAACTTCCCCAGGAAGATGAAAACGTTGGAGGCTGGTCTGGTCGCTGATGAACTGACGACTTGTGCCTCGTTGATCGGGGAAGGCCACCCGACCAAAGGCTTCTTGAGTGTGCAGCCGTGAGTTCACCGCAGTGCCGCGGTATCGCGTGAACCATATGTTGGTGCGCAACACGATTTGCCCATCTGTGAGCACTGTTCCATGCTCCGCGCTCACCCGGTTGGTGCGGTTGCCATTGGCGTAGCGCTCCATCACAAAGTCTGTGGCCGACAACAGACCTGTTTCAGAGGCCATACGCTGCTCAATCAACCGTAGTTCTGCAGCTGAACTGGCCATGTAGCTGCGTTGAAACCACATGCCGCCCAGTATGAAGAGGGTGAAGAGAATTGCATATAGCTTGCTGAGCACGGGGCCTCCGCGATGTTAATGAGGGTCACGACAAACTTGTAGAAAGGCTTCCAAAAATGAGATCCCTTGGGCTGTGGCGTAGCTCTCTGGATGGAATTGTAGCCCAAACCACGGCCTGACTCTATGGCAGGCCAAAGCAATCCCCGGAGGCTGGTCCGCAGAGGGAACCATGTGCCATTTGTTTGCCGCTTTTCCGGTGTTCGCTCCTGGCCAGGGGCAATGGAGCGAATTGTAGTAGACGACGCGCGTTTGTGGACAGATTTCATGAAAAGGAAAAGGGAGTTGGGCTTCCTGGCAGAGGGGTTCCACCCGGCCATGAAAAAAATGGCCTTCTATGCGCCGAGGTGTTAGCCCGCTTTCTCGCAGCAACATTTGGTGACCCAGGCAAACGCCAAGAACAGGAAGGCGGGGCAATTCTCGTTTGAGCTTTTCAAAGAGGCGGCTGGTGTTGTAGTCGCCCGCACGCCCCGGCCCAGGAGAGAGCACAACACCGTCACAGCTGCCGAGTGCAGCCAGAAGCTTCGCTGAAGGGCTTTGCCGCCGCGGCAGGGTGAAAAGCTTCACCGTCACGCCACGTTGGGGGAGCTCATGTGCAATGTTTTGTGAAAACGAGTCTTCAAAATCAATCAACACCACCTCTATGGGACGCATGGGTTGCACCTCAGCAGAAATGACTGAAGCTTGTTTTCGATCTCTCGAACTTCAGCTTCCGGATCCGACAGTATGGTGATTCCAGCCCCAGCTCCTGCTGAGGCCTTGTTGAGGCTGGGGTTGCCAAAGAGAGTGCGGATCATCAATGTGGCGTCGAAGTTGCCCTGCCCTCTGAGATCCACACAAACGCCGCAATAGTAATCTCTGGGTTCTTCCTCTTCCTGTTCAAGCAACTCACACACGGCTCCCTTGGGGGTGCCGGTCACGCTACCTGCTGGAAGGAGCTTGGCAAAGAGGGCAGCCGTTCGCAGATCGTCTTTTAAGCGCCCCTTCACTGTTGTTTGCATTTGAGCAAGGCCATTTGCCACACGAACCTCAAAGGGGTTCACCACTTCCACGCTTCCTGCCACACACACTGTGCTGAGGTCGTTGCGTAGCAAATCTGTGACCATGTGTTGCTCTGCCTGTTCCTTTGTTGAGCTCCACAGCTCCTGTGCGGCAAGTGAACCATCGTCTTTGACCGCTGCAGTTCCTTTTATAGGCTCGGTTTGCAACACATTACCCTGTTTGAGCAGGAATCGCTCGGGGCTGTAAGACTCAAGATGAAACTCCCCAGTGCGAACAAACCAACCAAAAGAGGAGGCTTCTTGCCACCAGCGCTTCCAAAAATGGTGAACATTGGGGGCGAGGAGCTTGGGGTCAATGGGAATGCGCAAGGTGTGATTGGCGAGGTAGCACACGCCGTCTTGCATGTGTTTTTGCAGGCGTTTGATGGAAGAAAGGGCACGCTCACGCTGTGTGGCGCTCAGATGGGTCAGGCGGGTTCCGCTGAAGGCCTCAGGCGGCTGAGCCTGAGGGTCAGCTT
>JANQPW010000497.1 GCA_028285285.1 Silvanigrellales bacterium | reverse complement strand
ACTGTGGACGTGTCCACATTGGCAGTGATTTGGGCCACTCGTTCCACCCATGCGATCACCTCCATCTTGGGAAAGTGTTGGTGACAGAAATTCTTTGCCAGAGCCGCTGCAGCCACGCGACCGATCGTTTCCCGAGCGCTGGAACGCCCGCCACCAGCCCCTGCGCGAATTCCGTATTTGGCTTCTGTGGTGAAATCGGCATGGCTGGGGCGATAAGTCGTTTCCATGTCGCTGTAGTCTTTGCTCTTCGCGTTTTGATTTCTCACCATCAGCGCAACCGGACTTCCGAGCGTTTTTCCTTCGTGCACTCCCGAGAGAATCTCGACGCTGTCAGGTTCATTGCGCGGGGTGGTGTAGGCACTCTGACCGGGGCGCCTCCGGTCAAGAAAGCTCTGAATGTCTGCAGCGGAAAGGGGAACCAGGGGTGGGCAGCCATCAACAACAGCTCCCACGCCCACGCCATGGCTTTCTCCAAATGTGGTCACGCGGAAACGCTCACCAAAGCTGCTCGACATATAAATGACTCCCCGAAGAGTGAGAGGAAAGTGGTTGGGGGCATTATGCCACAGCGTGCAAGTGCCTGGAAGCGCTTGATGAATTTCGAGAGAAGCGGAAAAGTCCTTCGTTTAGAGTTTCTTAATCACAGGTGTTTTTGCTTGAATATTGAGCATTTTTTATGATTCAACAGGGTGTTCGGAAATCAAGAAACGCAAACAGGAGGCTCTTCCTATGAAAAAAATGAGAGCTCAGGCCTTTGGCCTCATTCTCGCTCTGTCAGCAGGCGCCGTGACCCTCACAGCGTGCAGTGACGGTGGCGCCGATCGCGACTCATCGTTGGGGTCTCGTGAGGTGCTTGACTTCAACGTTCTGCTCGACGCTTTTGAATTCTCTGAGGGTTCTGTGAACTATCGTTTGGGAACCAGTCCAAGCTACGACGGAGCCAAGTTTTATTGCTCCATGAACGGGCAACAATACGAACGGTGCAAAGAAGCGGGCAAAATTCCCATGTCGAAGATTGCCAACGGCACCAACACTTTCCGTGTTCATGCGACTGTTGATGGCGTGAAAGCCGTTGAGTCTGTGGCGCGCACATTTGAGTATGGCACAGCGCCCAATGAAACACCCATTCGGCCACAGCCAGCGCCCATTTCAACTCCCACCACGACTGTGCCTCCAATCAGCTCGGGTCAGTCCATTAGCTACCAACACCAGCAAGAGAGTCGTGAAATCACCTTCAACACGATTCACCAAGGGCAGCAAGATGTCACTTATGAGTGCCAAGTGGGCCAGAATACCCAACAACAATGGTTTCCTTGTCGCTCTCCCATCGTTTATGACCACTACGATCTCGGCGCCGGTCAGCACCAGTTGAAAGTGCGTGCCGTTCGGGTGCAAGAGGGCAGTCAAACGATCGTTTCCGAATATGATTCCTATGGCTTCACAGTTGTTGATGATGGCTTGCGCTACCAGCACGTTCAGAGTGTTGATCTCAGCATTCCTGTCACACAATTACAGCTTTCTCAGGGAAGTTACCCTCTGGGATCGCACCCTGCGGACATTGTTGATCTTGTGAAAGAGTTCGCCAATCTCAAGTTGGCCGAGTTTCAAGTGGTGCTGTTCAACCCCCATGCTCAAACTCATGAAAATCTTTCGAGCGTTGAGTTGCGCATCAACGGTCGCGGTGTGGGAACCCGTCCGATTCAACCTGGAATTGGTCTTTACAGTTTCAATCCTGCCGATTGGGAAAGCTTTGTGATTGGGAGCTTCCTCAAGGCCGACATTGAGTCGATATCTTTGGCTTTCTACGGACCAGAGGTGCGTCTTGTTTCCTATGGAGCCAAGATCAAGCGCAGCCCACGCAAGGTTGAGCGCAAAGTCAACACCGTCATTCGGGGCATCAATGCCAACGTCGACATGCTCCGGCTGGCCGGCTTGGCCAATGGTAACGGACGCATCAAAGACGAGCACAACGGCAAAATTTTGGGTGAGCTGCTGGTGACCATGCAGTCGACATCGGGAGCGGGCTTTAGCCAGGTGAACGTTGTGGAAGCTGGTCCTTGGACGTCGGCGCCGAACTACAAGAACTACCGATTTTTGGTGAGCCAAGTGCCCCGCACCTATCGCTTGCCTATTAACCGCCCGCTGGGAACAGACTTGAGTCAACTGAGTTTTCATGCTCTGGGTCAGGTGAAGGTTGATGTTGTTGCCGCCACGATCTTTGGCCACCGAGCGTTCCGCATGGATCCCGTGGCAGAGTTTCACCGCATTTTGGATCCGCTGAGCACCACTCGCACAAAAGTCCTGTTCAATGTGGGCTTCAGCACCGAAGGCGGCGCCTATGCAGTTCCCGTTGGAAACGATCGCTTCTGTGGGCAACGCCTGACGGAAATCATCGTGACTGGCTCTGCAAATTACGCTCTGGTGGGCAATGTGCAGCGCTTGTCGAAGCTTCGCGTTGTGCTGAACCGACAGGGTCGTGGCGGTCAGTTCGGGCCGGGAGCGGGAACCTTCGCCTCTGAGCAATGGATCAGCCCCGTGACACGACAGCACTCCTTTGTGTTCAAAGACAGTGCGGGCAATCGGGGAGTTTATCTGGACTGCTCAGGACCCTATCGCTTGAGCGTGGCAGACCTCCAACTCATTGGTGGTGGCTCCGTGAACATCAACGAAGTGTTCGCCGTTATTGAGCCGTGACCTCAAAGCCTCTTTTATAGGCAAAAGGGGCTTGGGTTTGGAAACGAAAAAATGACACCGAGGTGAGGGGTTTGCCAATTGGCGGCCCCTCATTGTTCTTTCACTCCAAAAGGTGTATGTCTGAAGTGGTGTTCACTCTCAGAAGAGGAGGTCTCTGCCATGAAATCCATTCTTGTGTGCTCGGCTACGTTGGCCTCTGTTTTGGCCCTCTCCACTGCCTCGTTCGGCTACCCTGTGGCCGATGATGAAGTGAGAGATTCTGAGGTCAAAACCTGCGGTGAGGTGTCTTACGACACCCAGGGTGGTTCTTTGGTCATCAACGACAGTGTGGCTGTTCAGGCCGCTGATCCGGTTCTGGAAGAAGAGCTTCTGTCAGAAGTGGCATCGGGACCTGCCCGTTTGTGCTTGTATGGACGTTGGGTGCGGGTGAACCGTTTGTTCCGTGCCAACGACTTTGAGCAAGATCGCTAATGAGCCCGTTTCAGAAATGCAATCACTCTTGACCGTTTCATTTGTGTGAGTCGATCAGCTTTTGCATGGCCTCCTCTTGGGCCACCACCCGCACCTGCTTCATAAGACTGATGGCGGGCTGGTTCAAGTAGTAGCCAAAATTGCGCACGTTTGGGAAAATGGTACAGGCAATGCGCACTCCAAAACCTCGGAAAAGCTTCATATGGATTCCGTGAGGATTTGCTCAAGAGTGGGAGCTTGGGATTCTAAGCCCTCTTCCTGCGACCAATGAAACAACCGCTGTTTCCAGCGGGGCTTGATCTTGTCGAGAAGCAGCACAAAGGCAAAACCGATCTTTTCGGCAGGTCCACTGGAGTCCCAGTGAATTTTCAGAAGAGGCAGATGCAGTCGGCTGCGGGAAAGGTAACCGCGCCGACGGATGGGCTTGCGCTTGTCGGCTGTGGGAGCCTGAGCAGCCGGCCCCGGGTTGTCGGGGAGCAGGCGGAGGTGAAAGGCGCGCTCTTCTACGCGGTAAAGGAAGGCACGCTGAAGGCCTTGGAGCGTGATCAATTCCGCTTCAAGGGCAGCATAAGCCGAGGTTTTTTCGTCTTTTGCAAGGGCAGCACGGCTTTCCTGGAGCACCTTCAGAGCATCTGTGACTTGAGACTCAATTTGCCCCGGAGCAGTGGGTGTTTGCAGCAGTTTGCGCAACCGGGCTGAGAGTGCTGTGCGCCCTTCAGCCACAGACTCGGGACTCACCTGCTGGGCTCTGCGAGCGGGGTGTGCTCCCAGTGAGGCCGTGCGCTCCCAAACCGAAGCCCACTGCGGATAGGTGAGAAACTCTCGGAGCAGAAGCATCTGAGCGATTTTAAGGTAGCGGCTGTGGGCGTTGAAGCCTTTCTGGGCGCGCCAGTGCGCCATAGAAGGAATGAACAAAAAGGGGCGCTTCACGGGACCCAGTGTGCTTGTTGCAGCAAAGGGTGGTGTTGTGAGGTTCACCACCCGTGCATCAGGAAGACGGCTCGTTGCGCGTGTGGGGGTGATCCACACGGGGAGGCTTCCCCCTTTCCATTTGAAGGGCGTGGTTTTCAAGCCCTCTGCTTCAGAAAAGGGGTGGCCGACCGACAAAAGACAGCGCCCTTCATCAATGAAAATGTGGAGAGCATCGCGTTGCAAAGGCTTGTGGTGGGGACCCTGAAAGTGATCTCGAAAGTCAATGTGCCAGCGCTGGAGGGTTGTGGCGAGAAACTCGTATGTGGGTTTGAGGGGTGCAAAGCACGAGCGTTTTGAGGTGGAGGACTTCTGAGGTGTTGTGCGAGGAGCTGTGGTTGCTGACGCGGTCGCATAGGCCACTTGCGGTGTGTTGAGGCCGAGGGCTGCTGCAGCGGTGCACACCACGAAGATGGGGGAGGACATTTCGGCAACCTTACTCAGTTCATCAGCCGCTCCACGTGGATGACACCGTCAAGACCTTCCAGCTTCTGGTGGACGTCTTTCAGCTGTTCAATGCTTCCAACCTGCAGCTTGAGAATGATGATACCACGGCCGTCGAGGGTTGTCAGAACCTCTGCTCCCATGATGTTGATTCCCGATGAAGAAACAAGCTTCGTCACCGTGGCCAGCAAGCCCTGTTTGTCGTGAGTGGTGATGCGCAAACGCACGGAGTGCGCCAAGTTTGAAGATGTTTCCCAGCTCACGGCCACTCGTCGCGCGGGGTCCATAGAAAGGGCCCACTTGCAGGTTGCCGAGTGCACGGTCACGCCATGAATCCGACTCACAAAGCCGATGATGTCTTGGCCAGGAAGGGGTTCGCAGCAGCGGGCAATCCTCACCACAATGTCGGACATGCCTTGAACCTTCACACTCTCTTCAGCCGAGCGCGAACGGCGCATGCGCCCCAGCTTTTTCTTGCTGACTTCTTTGGCTTTGAGCTCCGTGAGCAGTTGCTCATCGTCATCAGCCTCTTTTGCCTGAGGTCTTTGACCCGCGATTTTGTCGACCACCCCACTGGGAGAAAGACGACCATAACCGATTTGTAGAATGAGGTCTTCGAGGCCTCCCACGCTAAAAAGGCGGTTCACATCTGCCAAAGCTCCCGCCTTCAGCTGCTTTTCATAACTCAAACCGCGGCTGGCAAACTCAGCCTCGAGGAGATCGAGACCGTTTGTCTTTGCTTCGTCGCGCTCCTCGGTGCGCAAGAAGGCTCGGATCTTGTTTTTCGCTTTTGAGGTGGTCACAAAGTTGAGCCAGTCTTTGTTCGCAGTGATGGACTTTCCTGACAGCACTTCGATCACATCGCCACCGGAAACACGCTTGCGAAGGGGGCAAAGCCGCCCGTTGATTTTGGCGCCGGTTGTGTGCAGCCCGAGGTCTGAGTGCACAGCAAAGGCAAAGTCAAGGCAGGTGGCACCTTGGCGCAGCTCAAACACGTCTCCCTTGGGGGAAAACACGTAGACCTCGTCGTCAAAAAGATCGACCTTCACAGCGTCGAGAAACTCGTCGGGGTCACTCAGTTCCTTTTGGTGACTCACAATTTGCTTGAGCCAGTTGAAGGTCTCCAGCTCTTCTTTGGTTTTTTGTGGCAGCGGGCCTCCGGTGTGGGCTGCACCCCTTTTTCGGCTGCGCTCTCCCTTTTCCCCTTTGTCTCCTCTTTCTTTGTAGGCCCAATGGGCCGCAATGCCGTTTTCGGCAACGTTGTGCATTTCACGGGTGCGGATTTGAATTTCAATGAGTTCTCCGCGATCGGCCACAATGGTGGTGTGAAGGCTTTGGTAGAGGTTGGCTTTGGGCATGGCCACATAGTCTTTAAAACGCCCTGGAACGGGTCGATACAGCCGGTGCACCACGCCCAGTGCCTCGTAACAGGCACTCACGTTCTTCACAATCACGCGAAGTGCAAACAGGTCGTAGAGGTCTTCAAAGTCGATGCGGCGATCATTCATTTTCTTGTAGATGCTGTAGAAATGCTTGGCACGGCCCAGCACCTCACATTCTATTTTCGCCTGCTTGAGCCGCTCCTCCAAACCCGCTCGGGTTTGGTCAATGACCTTGTCTCGTGTTTCTTTTTTTTGTGAGACTCGTTCCACCAGGCTGAAGTAAACGCTTGGTTTGATCTCTTTAAGGCAGAGGTCCTCGAGTTCAGCCTTAATTTTGTAAATTCCCAGGCGGCCGGCGAGAGGGGCGTAGATGTCGAGGGTTTCTTGGGCGATGCGGTGGCGTTTGGCTTCAGGAAGCACTTTGAGGGTGCGCATGTTGTGAAGGCGATCGGCCAACTTCACAATGATGACCCGAATGTCTTTGGACATAGCAAGGACCATCTTGCGAAAGTTTTCCGCCAATTTTTCCTGAGAGGACCGAAACTGCACCCGCGAGAGCTTTGTGAGCCCATCAACGATTTGTGTGACCTCAGGCCCAAACTCCTTTTCAATGGTCTCCAAACTGGTGTGCGTGTCTTCCACCACGTCGTGGAGCAGAGCGCTCACGAGAGAGGTCAGATCCATGCGCAGCTCACAGAGTATGTCGGCCACTTCAATGGGGTGCACAATATAAGGCTCACCACTCTTTCGCGTTTGGCCCACATGAAGCCGGTTGGCAAAGTCGAAGGCCTTGTGCAAATGAGAGGCGGCACGCTTGCCGAGATACTCTGTGGCACGTGCCTCAAACTGACAATAAATCGACTCGGGATCACAAGGAGGAGGTGAGGGCGGTTTCTGGCTGTCCATGGATCGTCTGTCTTCCTTCCGGCGCACGTGGGAGACGTGCCTGCCTCCAAGTTTTGCATTTTCTCTCACTCATTGCAAAATAGCAGCAGTTCCCCCACTGCTTTCAGGAGGCTGCTTCGTGGAATGGACGAATGTGTTCTGGCACTTGGGTGCTGTGTTGTTGGGGGCCTGGTGCCTCGCAGCGGCGCTGCGCTTGCGGGAGTCGAACCGAGATGTGCAGGAAGCTGTGATCCCGCTTCTCTTGCAGCCGCAGGAGCCCGCAGCGGAGGAAACACCCCGCTCGCAGGCGGGCGATCGCCGCAACCGAAGTCGTTTTGTGCGCGCTGTTCGCTTTCTGCTGCGCGAATTCCTTGCTCCGGAGGTTCACTGTGAACTTGCTTTGTCTCAGGTTCCCGCTGAATTGAATGCCGGGGTTGCGCATCAAGCCCTTCGAGAGTTGTTTGCACTTTCATCACGGGTGGATTTGTCACACGCTCCCCAGTGGCAGTACTCTCTGGGAGGAAGATGGCTGGGTGTGGATGAGGTGCGGCAGATTTTGAGGTCGGTCCAAACGAAGAGCGAAGTTCGCCTCAGCTTGGTTCTGAAAGACACCTCAGGAGCAGACACGTCAGGTCTCTGGGCTTGGCAGATTGATGGTTTGGCGGTCTGAGACCTGCCTTGTGTGGGCAAAAGGAGAATGGCATGAAAGCTCTTGTTTCACCAATTGGGGTCTGGCTGTGGCCTGCGGTGTTGTGGGCCAGTGCAAGTGCCTGGGCTGCTCAGCCGGTGGAGCTCGACGCCTCGCCAACAGCAACCCAGAAGAAGTCCAAGGCCGCGGCAGAGCAGGCGGCACGAGAGGCTGAGGCCGAAGTGGCGCGCATGTGTGGGCCCGTTTTGGCGGAGGAAGAGCCCGACTGGAGCGAACTCAACAAGGGCGAACGAGATTTTGAAGAGTGGTTTGAGCACTCTGTTGCAAAAGATCGGGTGCTGCGGCAGAAGATTGCCAGCTACATGGCTCAAAATCCTGAGTCGCGCTGTGAGGCATTGCTTCGTTCAAAGCTCTCCGTTCTTTCGGCCCCAGGGCAGGGTGAAGATCGCAGCGATGTGTTGGCAGCGTTGCGCCCTCATTTGCTGCTGGCAGTGAGTGCTAAGCTTTCGGGAGCAGCCGCAAAATTGGCCGACACTTTGGCAAGAGATCAAACCGGCGACTGGCTGCTGGCGCTCCGCTCTCTTGATCCGGAAGCTTATTCGCAAACCCTCGATGTGACCGCGGAGGAGTTGGCGGCTCGGCTGCGAAAAGATCTCCAGCTCCCCCTTCAAGAAGAGTCGGT
>JANQPW010000489.1 GCA_028285285.1 Silvanigrellales bacterium | reverse complement strand
CAGCTCTTGAAGTGCCTTGCATTCTTGTTGTGGGCACAAATGGAAAGGGCTCGGTGGTGCGACTTCTTGAAATGGAGTTGCTTCACCAGGGGCTGAAGGTGGGTAGCTACACCTCACCACATTTTATCGACCCACTGGAACGCATTCGCCTTTGTGGAAACTCGGCTCTGCCCAAAGACGTTGCCGCTGCCCAAGAGACGATAGAAGCGTGGGCAGCCTCTCATCTGCCCAATGCCAGTTTCTTTGAAATCACCACAGCCATAGCTCTGCTTGTGTTTCTCAGAAGGGGTGTTGACCTGACAGTGATTGAAGCTGGCTTAGGCGGTCGCCTCGACTCCACCAACGCTCTCGCGCCACTCGTGACCGTTCTCACTTCAGTGGGCCTCGATCACACAGATCGGCTGGGAAACTCTCTTGAGAAAATTGCCTGGGAAAAGGCCATGGCTTCACGCCGAGGTCGGTGCCTGGTGTGTGGTCCGTTGGACCCTGAAGCTGAGCAAGGTGTGCTACGCGCAACAAAGACCACAGGTGCCCGAATTCTAAACGGGCAGCAGCAAGTCGACACTCGAGACCCCACTCAACCCACAAAAAGAGTCATCAACCAACACACGGCAGTCGCGGCACTCACCGAGCTCAAAAAGGTGTTTCACACCAAACCTCTCAGCAACAAAACCCCACAAGAACCCCAGACCAGCGTGCTCCAGCGCATGTCTCAAGTTCATCTGCCGGGTCGATTCGATGTGAGAAACCGTGATCAGACCCATTTTATCTTTGACACAGCCCACAACCCAGCTGCAGCAGAGTCACTTCTCCAGAGCTATGAAGCATCTCGTTTTGGAACGAAGAAGTGCCTTCTGCTTTTCGCTGCCCTCAAAGACAAAGACTACAGAACATGCCTGGAAACCCTTTCTCCGATTGTACACCACGTCTTCCTGGCACCATTGCCCCACGACAACAGCTGGGACGTGCTCAGCCTGCAAAGGGTCGCGGCAGAACTCGGATTGAGCCACACAACCTGCAACGACATAGAAGCCGCCTGCCACCAAGCCCAGAGTTTCAAGCCCTCCAGACCTGTTCTTGTCACTGGGTCGTTTGCCTTTGTGGGAGCAGTCATGAAAGAATTGCGCATTCACCCGGAGCAAGCGACCACGACCCAACAAAAGGCTGACGCAGATTGAGACCGACCTCGTTCCAATGCAGTTCATGGGCCTGCGGTCAAGCAGTGTGTCTTCTGCGGTTGGCGATTGTTTTTTCGAGACTACTGCTCGCCTTAGTGGCACTCTGGCCGGAAGAACCCGCTGCTCAAGCCCAGGCTCTCCCCGCGAATTCAGGAAGTGTCTACTATGATGCTGAAGAGGTGAGCCTCATCAACAGTGGCCAAACCATTCTTTTAAAAGGTGATGTGCTTTTTCTCTTTGGCACCTCTTTCGTGAAGTCTGAAACACTCACCTACGACCGACAGAGCGGGATTGCCGTGGCCGAGGGGCGTGTGAGAGTTCTGAAAGAAAAAGAAAGGATGAACGCCACACGGCTCATTGTCCACTCGCGAACACAAGAAGTGTACGCGGAAAACGTGCGACTTCTCGTTGACCCCAAGAGCTCCGAAGACGACATCGAAAAAGAGGTGTTGGGGATTTCCCGAG
>JANQPW010000484.1 GCA_028285285.1 Silvanigrellales bacterium | reverse complement strand
TGCCGAACGAGACTCTGCAGCCGTTGACACGGGGCCCATGTGGTTGAACACAAGGTCGGCCACCACAAACATTCCGGCGTTGGTTGCGCACTCACAAAGAGTTCGGAGATCTTCTTCAGTGCCCAGTCCAGAGATTTTGGAAAAATCGAAGGGCTGGTATCTGAAAAACCATTCGCGGCTATCGCTCATGCATTGCTGGAGAGGGCTGGTTTGCACGCCATCAAAACCCAGCTTTCGCAGCTGCGGGATGTGAGCTGAAATGTCAGCCAGTTGCCAGTTGAAGGCATGAAAGAGAGTCATCATAATGCAGAATCCGCCTCGAGACCCACGAGCTTGGGGTGTGCCAAAGCTTGGCCTAGGGTCTCTTCCCAAACCAAACATGTCAACGAGAAAGCCTGATAGACTGAAAAGAGTCGGCTTGGCAAATCGGGGCGGATCTGCACATTCGCAGGGAGGAATCTTACTGGTGTCGCCGTTGTTACTCCCGTCTTCTGAAACGCTTTGTGCTGGGTTTGTTTGTGTGGCCTCGATCATTGCTCCGCCTCAGGAAGGTGAGATTTCTGCGCCCGATGGCGCACCCATTGCAGCTCCTGACGATCACAGAGGCCGTGGGCGGCAGGAGTCACAGGCCGACCGACTGCAGCGTTTGTACCGATCAGGTGTGCGCAAACCCCCTCCAGCTCCGCTGAAGCGGGATTATCTTTCGGTTTTGAAAAGAAAACAGCAAGAAAACGGAGTGCTGCCCAACCTGCCCCCTCAGCTTCATTTTGGCTTTGGCTTTGGTTCTTGGTTTCCTGTCGCGGAGTCTTCGGGGCGAAAATCCATTCCTCTGGGCTCTCACCATGTTTCAGCGCAGGTTTACAGCTTTGGGGCCGATCGAGACGCAGGGCGCTTTGCCGAATATCTGAAGACGGCTTTTTGGAGCTTGCATGTGACGGCAGTTTCATTTTCAGGTGAAACGAGCATTCCGGGCTTTGACACCGACGCCTTTGAAATCAACTACAGCGTGGCGGTGGATGACCTCGACGTGGGCACGTTGTTGCAGCGCAATTGGAAGTGGCCGGCCTGGTCTTGGGGTCACCTCGATCTCTCTTTGGGAATGGGGTACTTGCCGTTTCGTTTCCGCCAGATGCGACAGTATGGAAGTGCGATTCCACGTGACAAAGACTTCTCAGGTAGCGGATTCGTGTTCAACAGTGTTGGGGGCCAACTGCGGGCGGCCTTTGGTTACACAGCCCTTTCACTCTTTCAGGGTGGGATTTTTGTCGAGGCAGTGGGAGGGTTCCCCGCGGAAGCGCGGCTTCGTGTGGGGTTAGAGGTGGCCTTGCAGAGCCCTCTGAGCCTTCCTCCTCCCGCAGCTGATGCTTCGGTAAAGTCGGCAAAGAAACCTCCAAAAGAAGGCACCTCCCCGGAAGCTGAGAAGGAAAAGAAAGCTTCAGATGCACAGCGCGACGATCTCAAGAAAGACAAGCCCAAGAAGCAGGAGCAGGAGCCCGGGAACCAAAACAAGAAGAAGAGGAAGCGGGCGAAAGATCGCGGAGGGAAGAGATGAAACGAGGTCAACTCAATACAGCGGCTTTTGCAGCGGCTCTGGCCCTGGTGATGGTGGCTTGTGTGTCGCCTTCCGACGAGGAGTTGCTTCAGGAAATCGATGCTGCACCTGAAGGTGGGGCTTCTGAGGTTTCCGACGAAGAGCGGGAAAGTTACGATGCGGAAGGGTTTGAGTTCGATGATGGCCTTCTGAGTGATGAAGAGTTGGAAGAGGGTGAACTGGAAGAAGATGAAGACGAGCAGGGGGAAGACGGAGAAGAGGAAGGTCTGGAAGACGATGAAGAGGATGAGGCCGAGGAAGGGGTTCCTGAAACGAGTGCGCTCGAGCTTCCTGAGTATTTTGAAAGCCGTGACTTGGAACGCTTTCTGCGAGACCGGAGCACGCTCATGGCACCCTTTGAGCCTCTCACGAAAAAGTACCAAGCGTACCATCGCGAATTTGCACCGGGCCTTCGTCAAACGCCAGAGGCTGTGCAGCGGCTGAAAGAGGAGGTTTTTCAAAACGTCGCCCAAGCACATTGGGTCTTTCTCAAGGGCTTGGAAACTTTTGTGCTGCAGTTGGAGGCCGAAGCAGCGAAGGGCCTGCGA
>JANQPW010000477.1 GCA_028285285.1 Silvanigrellales bacterium | reverse complement strand
TACAAAGTGGTTTTGCCTTTGAAGATGTAGCAACCCTCTGTCGGCACGGTGCTGAGGCCTTCTCGATCTCTTTGCAGTTTGGCGTAGTAGGGTCCACATTTTTTTTCTTTGTCTTCAAACGCCCATACAGCCTTTGACGAAGCGAGGTCATGCCCACTCTTCAATTTCCAGTCATTGAAACGATTGGTTTGTTCTTCGTCGCCACCAACTGGTTTTGCAGCCTCAATTGCTCGCTTCCATTCTTCAACCTTGGGTTTGAAGGCATCAAATTCCTTTTGCCTTTTCGCATACTCTCTCTCAGCCGCCTCACACTCCTTTTTCATCGCCGTCAGTGACTTGCCACCACGCCTCCCCATCATCAGAGCATCAGAAGCGGAGTCTTCCGGCGCCCGACACGCCGAAAAGACCGTCAAAAATGCGAGGCCAGAAAGCGAAACAGTTTTCATGGGAGTGCCCTTCCTCAAAATCAGAACCTTTTGTTCGCCAGCGGGGTCGGCACATGTTTGGGCAGGCTTAAACCCAGGCTGGGAATATCTTTCCGCGCGTCAACCTTGCTAGCTGCGGCTTTGGAAAGGAGACCTTCAGCTTGGCTCTGGACCTACCGACGAAGACCTCAAGCAAACACCAAATGGGGAGGTCTCACATGTTTTGGAATGCACGTTCGCTCCGGGCTCAACTCACAAAGACAGCCTTTATTGTGGCCACTTTCACCCTCTCTGCCTGTGGCAATCTCAACAATGAAGACGAAACAACGGACAGCTTTCCCACAGTACCTCCCATTGAGGCTTTTCAGAGCAACACCACAAAGTTCGACGAAAGCTCGACGGCCTCACTGCAGCTCAACCGCGCCAACCACACCATTGCAGCTCTGAATGCTCTGGCCTACTGGGCGGTGGAACTGGTGCTCATCGCACCTCGTTTGGCTTTTCAAGGAGCGGCAAGCCAGTCGGAGATCACCGTTTTAGAAGATGGCTGGTTGCAGAAGTCCTTTGACATCACCCACGAGGGGGTGGTGCACACAGGAAAACTACAGGCCAAGATCGAAGACCTCAGCACCTCAAAAACCAGCTGGAAGTTTTTGGTGACCCGCACACCCGCCGACGCCAACGGCTGTTGCACCGACCGGTTGTGGTTTGAAGGAACAACAGAAAAAACGAGCGGAACAAGTGCAACAGAAACCAAAGGCGACTTTTACATGCACGACCTCACCCACCAAGACACCACCGACAAGTGGCGCCGTTACGAATACACCCACGACGCGGAGAACACTGCTGCCTACTCCATGACCTGGACAAATCTCACCGCTGTGAACGACTACAAGGTGAACTCAACCATTGCACGTAGCCAAGCCGACACCGATTATGTCATCACCATTGACAAAGATCCGGAAACAGACGGAAAGCACATCATCCAATGGAACCCTTCCACGAAGGCTGGAAGCCACACGAAGGAAGACGGCACAAAGGTGTGCTGGAACACCTCGTTGGAAAACACGGACTGCACGGCACAATGAATTCCCAGAAAAAGCTCTTTCGGGCCCTCTTGAGCGTTCTTTGCATCTCGTTCCTTTCCTGTCAGTCACGCGAACCCGACCGAAAGATCTTCGCTGCAGGAGAGGACGACTTCAACTTTCTGCTCAACCTCCTTCATCCCGGTCAAGGACCTCACTTCTCTTCGCAGGTAGAAAAAGCAACTGCTGCATTTCTCCGGTTGACAATTTCCGACCGTGATCGACTCTTCACAGAAGTCAACGCGAAATTCTCTCAGCACCACGGCACCGACTTCTCGGCTCTTCCAAACGAAGCGCTATTTGCGGACCCAAACCTCCACTTCATAAAGGAGTACCGAACCTTGAGGTTCCAGCTTCCCGAC
>JANQPW010000454.1 GCA_028285285.1 Silvanigrellales bacterium | reverse complement strand
ACACTGTTTGTCAGACGGCGACTGAGCTTTTGTGGCACTTCAATGATTTTGCAGATCTCAAACAAATGAGGAAATTCCCCTTGGCGTCTTGGCCAATCTTTTTCTCTGGCAAAGGCCGACGAGCGCAGAGACATGTCGAGCAAGTCGCGCACGGCCAGCAGATCCGTCGCCGCCAGTGGTCGCCCCATCCGCACAGAATTGAGCACCTCATTGAGGGCAGTGTCATGAAACGTGAAGTAACCAAAGGAGTTTTCTCTCACGCGGTTCATTTCTGCAGTGGCCTGCAGCAGCTCCTGGCAGGCTTCGGCTGAAAGCTGTGGTTCAAGGGAAAGCAGTGACTCCCGCGTGTCTGAAAATGTGGCCTGCTGACCAAGGTATTCCGTGAGGGAGGGCCATTCCAGGCACGCCGCAGCCGCAGAGTCTGGCCGTGACATCGCTGCTTTCATCAAAGTCTCCCCATGAGCGGTAGGAAAGGTGTAGAAAATAGGTTATCTGAATCAAGAGCAACACGAGAGAGGAGGGGCTCTTGCCCCGGAAGTGGAAAGACTACCGCAGCTGGGAAGCTCATGAAAGGCGTTCCGATCGTCTGCAGAAGCAGGAGCGCATCAAGCGGAGTCAGCGGAGCAATCGTGGCCGCAGCGTTGATGATTGGATTTTGAACCCTAACCCAAGAGATGACTCCTGGAAAGAGAAGGAGACCGAGCTCATCAACTCGGGTTGCTTGCGGGGCAGAGTGATTGAAGTGCACAAACGGGGAGCTTTTGTTGCCGAAGAGCCTGATGCGGCCGAAGCCAAGCCTGGTGCGAGAAGCCTGAAGACCGAACTTGTCTGGTTCTGTTCTATTGCCAAGCGGCATTTTCAGCGCTCTCACAAGGAAAGAAACTTTGTGGTCGTGGGCGATCGCGTGTTGCTGGAACCCGATTCTCTCACGTCAGAAGAGCCTTCTTCGGAGACGGAAGAGAGCGATCTGCCCCGCGGCGTGATTCAGCATTGCTATGCCCGCACTTCGAAAGTTGCTCGGCGCGACCCGCTCCATAGGGAGTGGGAACACGTGATGCTCGCCAACGTGGATCAGTTGGCCATTGTGGCGAGTGTGATGAACCCACAGGTCCGTTGGGGGTTGATCGATCGCTTCTTGGTGCAGGCCGAAATGGAGAACCTCCCGGCTTTTGTGATTCTCAATAAGGTGGATCTGCTCGAGTTGAATCCCGTGAGCGGGCGGCCTGCCGATCCTGCTTTTGTGGAGCAGTATCACCGTCGTGTCGAGATCTACCGCTCCATTGGTTATCGGGTTTTCGAGCTCAGCGCGTTGAACCCTGGCGACCATCAGCAGACCTGTGCAACTGTCCGCGATTTGTTTCGCTCCAAACTCACCGGGTTGTGTGGTCATTCAGGAGTGGGAAAGTCATCTGTGATCAACTTGCTGGACCCCGAAATTGTGCAAGAAGTCGATGCCGACCCAGAAATTTTCTACAAGGGGCGTCACACGACCACCTACAACAGTCTTTTGCGCCTGGGTATTGGTGGTTTTGCCATTGACACTCCAGGAATCCGTTCCTTTTCTTTGGAAGAGTTGGACGCGATCACCCTTTCTTCGTGTTTCCCGGAATTTGCACCTCACAAGTGTCGTTTTCGGGAATGCCGTCACTATAAGGAACAAGAGTGCGCCATTAAGGCTGCCGTGTCCCGAGGAGAGATTTCGCAGGAGCGCTACCGAAGCTATCTCGGACTCTTGCTGGGTGTGAGCGAGCGGGAAGGCGAAGGCGAC
>JANQPW010000448.1 GCA_028285285.1 Silvanigrellales bacterium | reverse complement strand
CCACAGGAGATGATGATCACCAAGTTCGAGTTCGCAACACAAGCGAAGCTTCAGCTTCACTCACTTCTCTCAGCGGAGAGGAATCCCTTGCAGAATGCGACAAGAGCAACTACCAAGGGATGTCGACAGAACGTGCAAAAGAAAAAGACGAGGCTTGTCTGGCTGCGTCGGAGCAAAAGATCGACTGAAATCGGCCCATGGATCATCCCACAGACTTTTTGGTTATTGGCAGCGGCATCGCTGGCGCCACCCTGGCCCTTCAATTGGCAGAACATGGCCGCGTGACTGTTGTTTGCAAGGAGTCGGTTGAAGAGTCCAACACACGATACGCCCAAGGGGGTATTGCTGCTGTTTTTGACACGACAGACTGTTTTGAAAGCCACGTGCGCGACACGTTGATTGCAGGTGCTGGCCTGTGCCACACGGAAATAGTTGAAAAAGTCGTGGAGGCTGGCCCGGAATGCATCAATGAGTTGATCGCCCGCGGGGTTGCCTTCACTCGTTCCGCGGCAGGGAAAACAGCCGACAACAACGGATTTTCTTATCACCTCACTCGAGAAGGTGGCCACAGCGCCCGGCGCATATTGCATGCCGATGATCTCACCGGGGCGGCGGTTCAGGAGTCTCTGGTTTCCTCGCTCAAAAGCCACCCCCAAATCGAGCTCCTTGAGAACCACATGTGCATTGACCTCATCGTCACCGACAAGGCAGCACCAGATTTTTCCCGCAACCGCTGTCTGGGGGCCTACTTGCTCAACTGCGAAGATCAGAACGTGGTCACAGCCTCCGCACCGGCGACCTTTATTGCCACGGGCGGACACGGAAAACTCTACCAGTACACAAGCAACCCCCAAGTGGCCACAGGCGACGGAGTAGCCGTCTGCAAGAGAGCTGGAGCCCGTGTGGCCAATTTGGAGTTCATGCAATTCCACCCCACAAGCCTCTTTCACCCCAAAGCCCGCAATTTTCTCATCTCTGAAGCACTCAGAGGTGAGGGAGCACATCTGCTGTCCAAATCGGGCAAACGCTTCATGCTCGATGTTCACGCTGACGCCGAGCTCGCCCCGAGAGACATTGTGGCTCGGGCTATCGACGACCAGCTGAAAAAGTCGGGTGAAGCACACGTTTACCTCGACATTTCTCACAAGCCTGCAAGCTTCGTGGAGAAACACTTCCCCAATATCCTGTCGGTTTGTCTTGGGTTGGGAATAGATATTCGCCGAGACCCCATTCCCGTTGTTCCAGCTGCACACTATAGTTGTGGCGGTGTGGTGACGGATTCCCGGGGCCGCACCGGAATCAAAGGACTGTGGGCTCTTGGTGAGGTGGCTTGCACCGGCCTTCATGGCGCCAATCGCTTGGCATCAAACTCCCTTTTGGAAGGGCTCGCCTTTGCCCGATTTGCGGCCCATGACGCGTCAAACAGCCTCAAACACCTGCAGAGCCTGCGACGCCCTGAGATCCCCCCCTGGAAGTTTGGCACCGCTTGGGAAGCAGACGAAATGGGGGTGGTTTCGCATTTGTGGGACGAAATTCGCAGAACCATGTGGAACTACGTGGGAATTGTGCGTACCGATAAGCGCCTCGATCGGGCCAAGGCGCGGATTTTCCAGATTATGAATGAAATTGAGTCACACTACTGGAACTTCACTCCAAACCGATCTCTGCTGGAAGTTCGCAACCTGGCCTTTGTGGCTTATCTCACCATTGAGTGCGCGCGTCGACGAAAGGAAAGCCGCGGAGCACACTACTCTCTTGACTACCCCGATCGTCTGCCCGACGCGGAATGCCGCGACACTGTGCTTGTCTGAGGCAACCACCCTCGATTCGAAAAAAAACTGAAATGAGCCTTCCCACCGCCCTTGACAGCACCAGGCTTCCGAATAGCTTACAAACGTTCGCACCCTCAATCGGGGGAGCACACAGAAGAATCAACACATTCAGGAGTGTCACAAATGGCAAAGTCTATTCGTCCTTTGGGTGATCGAATTCTCATCAAACGCATCGAAGCAGAAAACAAAACCTCTGGCGGCATCCTTATTCCCGACAATGCCAAGGAAAAGCCAGCTGAAGGTGCTGTGATTGCTGTTGGCAACGGCAAAACTCTCGACGACGGCAAAGTGGCTAAACTCACAGTGAAAGCAGGTGACACTGTGCTTTTCGGAAAGTGGAGTGGCACAGAAGTTAAACTTGAAGGTGTGGAGCATGTGCTGCTCAAAGAAGACGAAATTCTCGCCATTCTGGAAAAATAAACCAAAGATTTTTTTGATTGAGGAGTTCCCCATATGTCCGCTAAAATGATTTCATTCAACGAGTCCGCTCAGAAAAAAATCCTGACGGGAGTCAACACTTTGGCCAATGCTGTGCGTGTCACACTTGGACCAAAGGGCCGCAATGTGCTGATTGAAAAGTCTTTCGGTGCCCCGCTCATCACCAAAGATGGCGTGACCGTGGCTAAGGAAATCGAGCTGGAAGACAAGTTCGAGAACATGGGCGTGCAGCTCGTGAAAGAAGTGGCATCAAAAACAAACGACGACAGTGGCGATGGCACGACCACTGCAACCGTACTGGCCCAAGCCGTGTACCGCGAAGGCCACAAAATGCTCGCCGCTGGTCACAGCCCAATGGAGCTCAAACGCGGCATTGATCTGGCTTCGGCTGCTGTGGTTGCTGAGCTCAAAAAAGTAGCCAAGCCCGTTTCTGGAAGCACCGAGATTGAGCAGGTTGCCTCGATTTCCGCCAACAACGACGCAACCATTGGCAAGATGATTGCAGAAGCCATGGACAAAGTGGGCAAAGACGGCGTCATCACAGTTGAAGAAGCACGCGGCATCGACACCTACGTTGATGTTGTGGAAGGTATGCAGTTCGACCGCGGCTACCTCTCTCCATATTTTGTGACCGACCAAGAGCGTCTTGAGACCGTTTTTGAGAACCCCTACATTTTGCTGTTCGAAAAGAAGATCAGCACCATGAAAGACCTTGTTCCTGTGTTGGAACAAGTGGCCAAGTCGGGTCGACCCCTGCTCATCATCGCTGAAGATGTCGACGGCGAAGCTCTGGCCACCTTGGTGCTGAACAAGCTTTCGGGCACCGTGAAAATTGCAGCTGTTAAGGCACCAGGGTTTGGTGATCGGCGCAAAGAAATGCTGCAGGACATTGCTGTGCTCACCGGTGGAACCGTGATTTCCGAAGAGTTGGGAATGAAGCTCGAAACCTCAACTCTCGCGGAGCTGGGGCAAGCCGCCAAGGTTGTTGTGGACAAA
>JANQPW010000434.1 GCA_028285285.1 Silvanigrellales bacterium | reverse complement strand
TTGGCCTCAGAATGAGATCCAACCCAAGGTAAAACAACTCTTCAGCCCGCTCCAACCGATAGAGATCGAGGTGATGCATGTCAGAGATTCCTGCCTTCTCCAAGATGCCGCCCAGAGTTTCGTAAGAGTTCATGATGGAGAAGGTTGGGCTGAGAGCATGAGGAGGCGAACCCTCCTCTTGGGCAAGATTCTCTTGCAAAAGCCCCTGAACCCAACTCGTTTTTCCAGCACCCAGATCGCCCTCCAGCATCATCCAAGTGCCCGCGCGAATTGTGGCCAACACGGCAGTGATCAGTGGTTCCACGTCAGAGGCCGACAACTCGGCGACAACTTGCGGTGTTACCCCCTCCGCTCTCTGTTGCAGTGCTTTCGTCCATTGCGCAGCTGCAGTGTCCTTCGTCATATTGGTGGGTCCAGAGGAACTAGCCATGAGCACATTTCCAGATCAATTCCGACACCTGCACCGAAGCATCCAACCCAGGAGCAGAATCAAGGCGAGCCTTCCAGACATCCTTTTCAGCGAGCATTTCGCGACAGGTGCGCACCAGTGTCTCCGGTTGCAGCTCCTTCTCTGGCAAAACACAAGCCCAGCCTTGCTCGGAAAAAATCTTCGCATTGACAATTTGATCTCCGCGACTCTGATCGAGACCCAACGGAACCAGCACCATCGGAATTCGTGCAGCGGCCAACTCAAAAAGTGTGCTTGCGCCAGCCCGACACAGTGCCAGGTCGGCCGCGGCGTAGGCATGCTTCATGTCTTCTCCAAGAAATTCAAACTGGTGGTAGCCCGCCAGATCTCGCGGCAAGTCGACATCGTCAGCTTTGCCTTTTCCCACAATGTGAAGCACTTCAAAATGCTCTAGCAACGAAACATGAGCCGCTTCCACGGCTCTGTTGAGAGCACGGGCCCCCAGGCTTCCGCCAAAAACCAGCAACACGGGTTTCTCGGAAGAGATTCCAAAATGTTGCAAAGCCACACTTCGTTGCGACGAGAACAATGAGGCACGGAGAGGCAACCCTGTGTTTCGCAACCGTGGGCGAACTGAGCTGGGCAGGTACTTCTGGGTTCCGGGAAAAGCCGTGAGCACCCACCGGGCAAAGGGCAGTGTCAATCGAGTGGCCAATGCCGGAGTCACATCACTTTCATGAATGACCACGGGAATACGCAGCACCCATGCTGCCCACACCACAGGAGCCGAGACAAAACCCCCTTTGGAAAAAAGCACCCCAACTTTTTCGCGACGCAGCGCCAGCAGCGCCTGAGCAAAACCCACGACAATGCGAAAGGGATCCACAAAGTTCTTGAGGCTGAAATACCGACGCAGCTTTCCCGTCTGCACAGGCACGTAGGTCCAGGCGGAGCCCATCACGGTTTCCACAAGGCTCCGCTCCATCCCCTCTTGACTTCCAAAATAAACAACGCGGAGCTGGCCTTCATTCCAGGCTTTCTTAAGGGGCCCCGCTGGAGAGTCAAAAAGCGCAAAATGGGGCCACACATGACCTGCCGTTCCGCCACCGGTGAGTGCAAGGGTGAGGGCCTTGCCGTGAGGTTCCAGCTCCTGTGTCATAGGTGTTCTTTCGTGTTCCAACTGTAGTGATAGTCGGGGTCTCGCAGCACTTCCGCTTCCTCTCGAGCACACAACGGTGCAAAGGTGTCCACCATAATGGCCAGCTCTGAGGTGCGTTGAACTCCAATGCTCTTTTCATACTTCTCGGGGTGGGGCCCATGGGGCACTCCAGCCGGGTGCCAAGAAACAGAGTGTTGCTCGATTCCCCTGCGGCTCGTGAAATCTCCCTCCACGTAGTAAAGCACTTCATCACAGTCCACGCTGGAATGCGGATAAGGGCAGGGAATGGCCCCTTCACCATAGTCAACCAACCGAGGAACAAAATTCATCATCACAAAACCCTGAGCCTCAAACACGCAATGAGAGGTGGGCGGAAGGTGATAGGTTGAAGTTTTCGGTTTGTAGTCGTGCACATTCAGCGCAAAAGGGTACACAAAACCGTCCCAACCGACCACGTGATAGGGCCACTCCGTATAACTGTGCTGACTGAGTGTTCGATTGCGACACACGACAATGTTTGGACTCACCACAGAATCGGTCAGCAGCTGGGTTGGAATCCGAAAGTCACGCTCGTTGTAGGGAGCGTCGAGCTTCAATTGTCCTCTGTGGTTGAGAAAGGGCTTCGGCAGGCCAAAACCCCGAAAAGCCTCAACGCAAAGCAGACGCTGCGGGGAGGAAAAGCGGAAACGATAGGGAACACCTCGAGGCACCACCACATAGTCATGCTTCAGATAGGGAAGCTCACCAAAGACGGTTTCGAGAGTTCCGCCACCTTCGGCAACAAAAAAGACCTCGTCGGCATCACCGTTTTGGAAAAAATCTTCCTGCTGAGTTTCCGTGTGACAAACACCTACCGTGCAGTCGGAGTTTTGCATGAGAATCATACGGTTGCCCAGAAAATCCTGGCCTTGCCTGGCCACCAATTTTCCGGTGCGGTAGTGAGCTCGGAGGGGGGCCTGAGGCACACCTCCGCTGGAGGGTTGGAACCCTGAGACCATGCGCAGAGGTGAGACCTTCACTTCATGGGTGGGCGCCCGCTTCTGATAAAGAATGGAGTACAGGTCATCAAAGCCTTCCCGTGTGAAAACATGTTCAGCCTGGAGTTCTCCATTGAGATGGAGTTCTGCGTGTGCACGTCGCGAGACCTGTCCACACCGAGCATAGTGGATCATGGAATGCCCTTTCCTTCTACGAGGCTTTTCACCTCGGTTTCTTGTTCTTCTCCTTGGCCGTGCATAGCATATGTTAGAGGCTTCTCGAAATGCACACCACGAGGATTTTTTCATGGCCCGACTGCTCTTCATTGCCGATCCCCCCGCCGCCCTCAACGCCAAGGGAGACACCTCACTCGCCCTAGCAGAAGCCGCACTTGAAAGCGGTCATGAGGTTCGGTGGTGCACACCGACTGAGATCAATCTTGTTGACCACACCGTCACAGTCGCGCACTCCGTTTCTCTCTTATCAATGGGCCAACACGAACCCGAATGGGGCGCTGCCGTGTCAAGCCCGGAACCTCTCCACAGATTCGACACCTACCTGATCCGCAAAGACCCCCCTTTTGACACGGCATACACCTCATTTTGCTGGATGCTGAGTTTGGAGTCCCGCACTCTA
>JANQPW010000416.1 GCA_028285285.1 Silvanigrellales bacterium | reverse complement strand
TTGGCCTGAGTGAGTCTCTCAATCGCGTCGCTTCACCCTGGCGACTGGTGCGAAGCTCAACCTATGAGTTGAAGGAGGCGGCGCAGACCATCGATATTCGCTCGAGAAAGGAGGTGAGGCCTCCCGTGCAACACGAGGCTCCGCCTCAGCCGCCTACTCGTGCCCCAGAAAACCGATCTCTGGCATCATTTGCCTATCAGGTGATTCTCATTGGGTCGTCTACCGGTGGGCTTGAAGCTCTGAGGGTCCTGTTTTCAACGATTCAGTCCCACCCCTTGCCGCCGATTGTCGTGGCACAGCACATCCAGCGTGGTTTCATTCGGAAGGTTGTTCAAGGACTCAATGCGAGCTATTCGCTGACTTTCGCAACTGCCCATCATCAGCAGAGACCGCTGCCGAATCACGTCTACTTTGCCCCCGACGGTTTGCACATTGAAGTGCGTGAAGATGACCTCGGCTTGCACTTGGCCTTGGGCCGTCCACGTCCGGGCGAAAGACATGTTCCTTCTGTTGATCGGCTTCTCAGTAGCGCTGCAAGCTCTGTGAAGAAGTCCAAAGGCATTGCTTGTGTGCTCACTGGCATGGGACATGACGGTGCTGAAGGAATTCAAGCCTTGAAGACGGGCCCTAAGGCTCGAAACTGGAAAACCATCGCCCAGAGTTCCGAATCGAGTTTCGTGGACGGAATGCCGGCTGCAGCGCGGGCAACGGGGTTGGTTCAAAAGGTGGGCACTCTTCAGGAAATTGGCTCCTGGCTCACTGGAATGTAAAATGAAAATGGAACATGGAAGTGAAACGAAGAGACGAGGTTTGTTGTGAAAGAGAAATTGAGTCTGCTGATTGCTGAAGACGATCATGAGCTTCGCGAGTTGCTTGTTGCGGTTGCGGAGCGGGCGCTTGGCGATATGTTTCATACCAACGTTCGTGAGGCTGGAGATGGGAACGAGGCTATTGAAATTCTGAAAGAGGGCGGCACTGATCTCGTTGTTCTTGATCTTGTTATGCCCGAGCGCACAGGGCTTGAGGTTCTCAAGTGGAGGCTGACTCAACCGCATCTCCTCGAGATCCCCATCATTGTTCTTTCCGGAGATTCGGCAAGTCTTTGGGAAACGGCTGAGTGGGAGGAGCTTTCAATCTTCACATTCCTTGTTGAGAAGCCCGCCACAGAGATTGGCTTGGGCCAGAAGCTCAGAGTTGCCTCCAATCAGATCCTTCAAAAGCGCCTGAGCGCATAACACCCTGTGCCCGGCTTGTTGGCCAGTGTTTTGTTTTTTGTGAGACCCTGTACGATTTGTTTTGACTTTTTTAGGCAGATCAAGAAAATCGGAGCCGACCTTACAGGAGGATTTCCGATGACTGACGCTCTCACTTTTCTGCAATCCCTGCCTGCTCTGCAGTCTGCCCGTTTGGAATCTCTGAGTCAGTTTGCGCCACATTTGCAGCAAAGAATGTTTCGTCAGGGTGAGCTCATCTTCAAGGAAGGTGACACGGACCCTTGGCTCTACTTTGTTGAAGCGGGCGTTTGTGAGGCGCTGAAGCGAAACGAGCAGATGGGTCAAGATGTTTGGCTCAGAGATATTCAAGCCTTTGAAATTATTGGTCTCACGAGCGCTTTCCGACCCAAGCCTCGGAGCGCGACAGTGCTGGCGAAAACTGATGTGCAGCTCTTTGCTATCGACCACGAACTCTTCCGCAATATTCTTTTGGGTGAAGGTTCTCACTCCGAGACTCTGAGGTGTTTTTTCGACCATTTTGCGAAAAACGTCAGGCGAAAAAACAAACAGGTTGCCGCACTGAAGCCGTCAAAGGTTTCTCGGGGCAAATATCCGGTGGCTGTCTTTGACAGTAAGTCTTACACGGCCGAGACATTTTGTCGTGAAAACTCGGGCGCGTTTGATTTTCAGTTTTTCGACACAAGGCTCACGGCTGAAACCGCCTCCCTTGCTGAGGGCTTCCCAGCTGTTGTGGGGTTTGTGAACGATGATCTGGGCAAGGGCACACTGCAGGCTCTTCATGCCGTTGGCGTAGAAGCCATTGCCCTGCGGTGTGCGGGCTTCAACAACGTTGATTTAAAGGTTGCTCAAGAGCTGGGCATGAGTGTCACCCGCGTTCCGGCCTATTCCCCCCATGCCGTTGCGGAGCACTCGCTGGCTCTTATGATGGCGCTCAACCGCAAAACCCATAAGGCCTACCAACGTGTTCGAGATGGAAATTTTCGCTTGGAAGGACTGGTTGGCTTCGACTTTCACGGGCAAACGGTTGGGGTTGTTGGCACCGGAAAGATCGGTAAGTGTGCAGTCCACATTCTTCGTGGCTTGGGCTGTCGCGTTCTTTGCTATGACGTGACTCCTGATGCAGAGATTCAAAATCTGCCTGGAGTTGAGTATTGCGACTTTGACACTTTGCTGGCCCAGTCTCGCGTGATTTCGCTCTACGTTCCACTCACTCCCGACACAGTCCATTTGATTGATGCCGAGGCCATTGAAAAGATGCAAGATGGTGTGATGCTCATCAACACGAGTCGAGGAGGGTTGGTGGAAACAAAAGCCCTGATCGACGGCCTTAAATCTAAGAAAATTGGAAGTGCAGGGCTCGATGTCTACGAAGAAGAAAGCGCCTACTTCTTTGAGGACTTTTCTGAAAAAACCATTGACGACGATGTGCTCGCTCGGCTTTTGACTTTCCACAATGTGATGGTCACGAGTCACCAAGCTTTCCTAACAGAAGAGGCCCTGGTGAACATAGCACGTTCAACCCAAGACAGCCTGAAAGAGTTCTTCAATGGGAAGCGGGGGCAGGAGTTGACCAACGCAGTTCCTTTTGGTTGAGAAGTCGGGCCAGTGGGAGGAACCCTAGTGGAGTTCTTTTGGGCCACATTGCCACTTTTGGTTTTGATCGCAATGATGGGGCATTCCCGGGGGCTTCCGGGATTTGTGGCGCTGCCCTCAGCTGCGGTTCTTTCCTTTTTTCTTTCTCTTTTCGCCTTTGGGAACTCCACCACGCTCACGGTGTCCGCCGTTTTATCAGGTCTATTGAGTGCCCTCACACCCCTTTCAATAGTTTTTGGGGCTTTGTTTCTTTTTTCTGCTCTTCGAATTTCAGGTGCCATGGACGTCATCACCCATTGGGTGCGTGGCCTTGGCGAACACCCGGTGGCTCAACTCATGCTGGTGGGTTGGGCCTTTCCGTTCTTGATTGAGGGCATCAGCGGGTTTGGAACGCCTGCTGCTTTGGCCGCACCTCTTCTTGTGGGGTTGGGCTTTCCCCCCCTTCGTGTTTGCTTCATGGTTTTGGTTTCGAACACGGTTCCGGTGGCTTTTGGTGCCGTGGGAACACCCATTTGGTTTGGCTTTGAGGCGGTGAACCTTTCAGCTGAGGAAAGCACAGCACTCTCGCGTTCGATTGGGCTGGTGCAGTTTGTGTGCGGAACCGTCATACCGTTTATGGCTCTGTTGCAGGTGTTGCCCTGGAAAACTGTTTTTGAAAACTGGAGATTTGTGCTGTTTTCTGCGTGGTCTTGCGTTTTTCCCATGTGGATCTTCTCTGGTTTTGGTGCTGAGTTTCCATCTTTAGCAGGTGGTCTCATGGGGCTCTTTTTGACGGCAGTGGCGGTTAAAAGGAAGTTTGGGTTGACGACCCTTCCTAGCCATCAGGCAGAGGTTTCAGCCGATCCGGAGCGCCGAACCCAAGGTGGTGCCTCTCTGCGGAGACTCCTTTTTGCGTCGAGCCCCTTGTGGGGCTCCATCCTCTTCCTTTTCTTCACACGTGTTCCCGAACTTGGCCTCAAAGGTTTTTTGCTCAGTCGGTCGCCTTTGTGGGGAGTTTCTATTCCTTGGTTGGGTGAATTTGAAGTGAGCCGTTCGCTCGTACTTTCACTGAAAATATTGGCAGGAGGCCATGCTCCACTCTCTCAATGGGAGCATGCTCTGCTCTATGTTCCCTCGATTTTTCCCTTTGTGGTTGTGGTGTGCGTTTTTTGCTTTTTTTGGTCTGCAAAGCCCGGTCAGCTCATTTTGCAAAGTGCTCAGCAGGCTTTGAGACAGCTTGCGCGCCCCTGTCTGGCTCTCTTTGGCGCTCTTGTTGTGGTGAAGCTTCTTCTCCTCGAGGGAGGCAACACCAGCCCGGTTCAGGCGATTGGCGACACCCTTGCGAGCTCCCTGGGTGAAGCCTGGCCCTGGTTTGCGTTTTATCTGGGTGCACTGGGGAGTTTTTTCTCAGGTTCGGCAACGGTTTCCAATCTGACTTTTGGCCCCATCCAGGCGGCGCTAGGAGATCAGCTCCAGCTCAAGATCCCTCTTCTTGTTTTGCAAGCTGTGGGGGCAGCGGCGGGAAACATGGTTTGTCTTCACAACATCGTGGCCGTTTTTGCAATTTTGGGTTTGAGGGAAAGGGAGTCTATGGTGCTGAAGAGAGCGTCTTTGATTCTGCTCTGCTATGGCGCCTTAGCCACCACAACTGTGTGGTTCTTTTTTCTTTAGAATGTCACTTTGGCCAGTTTTCATTTTCTGTGAAAAAGTTTTTTCCAAAATAGAGCGTTTGAAAAAACGTCACTCTCCCTGTCTTTTTGAGTTTGTTCGTGTTGGTGTTCCATTCGTAAAAGTTCTTTTTACCAACGAGAGTTTTGTAGAGTTGGTGAAAAGGAGCACTCCAATCAACTTGGCCTGTTTCCAACAGCTTGAGATCTTCCCCACACTTCAATCGAAGCTTTGTGGGCACTTGTTTTTTTCCAAAAGGCGTGAACTCCACACCTTGGCTGAAGTCTGCAAGATACTGGTCTTGCTGAAGGTGCCACTGCCCAAAGGCATTGGTGGAGTGGATCCGAATGCCGCCGGTGACGGGGTGCCAAGAGCCTGGATTCTTTGGAGGCTTCATACCGAACCCAGCGGTACCCTTTTTTTGAGTGAAGATGTTCTCGTAGACAAAGAAATCATGGAATTCAAGGAAGTCGCGATCGCGCAGCTGTGATGAAAACCCTTCTAAGAACTCAACAGAGCAAACCCAGTGGCTCTGCTTCCAAGGAAGAGCAATCTGACGCCTCTCAGCAGACAGAGGCCATTCCATCACAGCTTCGTTTGAAAAAAGAAGTCTGAGGGAGCCTTTGCCACCCGATAACGGTTGGAAATTTGCATTGATTTGATTTTGAAAGCTGTCAGCTTCCAAGTCATTCTGTGTGTTCTGCA
The DNA here is from genome assembly GCA_028285285.1 of Silvanigrellales bacterium. Classification (GTDB taxonomy): domain Bacteria; phylum Bdellovibrionota_B; class Oligoflexia; order Silvanigrellales; family Silvanigrellaceae; genus JANQPW01. Next base: position 1,497 of record JANQPW010000416.1, on the reverse strand, counting down.
AGCTTGAGGCAGGGAAAGAGGGAGAGAGCCCCAAGATGCCAAGTTGCTGCGGCCCAAACTTCTCAGCACCTGAAAAAACCCGGAACAACTCCTCCACTGGAAGAGAGAGAATTTGGTTGATGTCTCTGTAGGTTTTCTCATTTTCTTTCAGTTTGCGGTACCGCCAATCGGAGCTGATTTTCTGCTGATAGAGCTGAAGAAAGTGGGCGTAGAGGAGATCTAAAGAGTGGCGGTTTGATCCGTCAACATCGAGGGCAGCGAGCTTCTCAAAGGACACCACGCCTTCGCTGAGGAGAAGAGGCTTGAGATTCTCCTCATAGTGTTTCTGAAAGTCCTCTGCGCGGCTGCTTCCGTCAGGAACGGGTTGCGAGAGAAAGAGCTCTTTGCGGATCTCCTCAATTTCGGAGTGGGTGACTTTCATCGTCGATTTCAGCTCCACCAATTTGGCTTCAATGTCATCCTTCTCACTCTTTTGAGTGGCTTGAGAAAGCTGAGTCTCGAGTTTTTTCAAGCTTTCCTCAAGCTGTGTGAGAAGAAGACCCATGGCTTCAAGTTGGCCATTGAGCTTCCTTTGAGCTTGGGCCGAGTTTGGGTCTGAGCCTGCGTGCTCGTGCACCTTTTTTTTGTTCAGCTCTTGCTCTTTCTCGAGCTGGTACTGGATCAGTTTGAGAAGCCGTTGTTCCGTTACTCTGGCGAGGAGCTCACAGTTCTCGTCACTCCCTTCCTGGCAGAGGAAAAGCCCAAACAGCATTTCACCATCTTTGTAGTTCAAGATAGGGATTTTGAGAGCGTCGTGAGGATAAAGGTGGAGGTGGAGGACCTTGCCATCCGACACATCTCGGGTGATGGTCCTCACAGAGGAATTGTGTGATCGGCTTTTGCATTGGAACAGAAAGGCAAGGGCAAATGTGACCAGCAGCAACCTCAACACCACAGTTCCTCCCTCAACCTTCTCTTCAACAACATGTTGCTCGTTGAGGAGGATTCTACCACACCACGAGAGGTGGGTTCACCAGGCGACTCCCCCCTGGCACGCCTCTGGCTGGATCCACCCTTCTTGCTGCTGCCGGCCAAATTGGATGGTGTGGATTGCGCGCCAATAGCTGCGGCTGTTCAGCAAAGTGATCTCGCCAAACACCTGGGGAGCTTGATCGCGAGACTCGTCAAACTGCAGTTGATCCACAATGGAAGACAAAAAAGCCTCGAGCTGCCAGGGCTGGGAAGTGTGCACGGCTCTGCGGTCTATTTTTCCCAAGCGGTAGTGGAATGGTCCATGTTTCATTGGGAAACCCGACCGAATCGATGCTTCTGTTGCCGGAGTTCCGCTGTTGAATTGTACGGAGGCGAACTCTGTGGGAAAGCCTTCAGCTGTTTGACTCGCGAGTTCCACAACACATTGGTGGCTGCTGGTGTCAGCCTCCCTTCGGCATTCAATGGAGAATCCACCCAGGGGAGAGTGCAGAACCCTGTGAACATCTCGGTTGGGTTTTGTGAGCT
>JANQPW010000361.1 GCA_028285285.1 Silvanigrellales bacterium | reverse complement strand
ATTGAGCTTTGTGAAGCGTTTGTCTCCGGCGTCGACCTGAATAGACCCTTCGCTAGGTTGAGCCTCAGTGTGTTCCTTTCGGATTTCCAGGGCAATGGGTCGAGACTTTGTGAAGTAAGTCGCCGGGGCTCCGGTGTCGTCAACTGTGATTTCCTCGGTGAGACCAGACACAGAGATGTCGAGCACCCCGGGAATCATCCCGATGTTTTCTTCCGCGTTGCGGTAGAAGGCCTTGACTGCTAGGAAGGAACATCCACCCTGGAGCATTTTCTCAGTTGCCGCGTCGGAAAGATCGTCCCAGAACGAGTCGTCGATCCACCAGCGGTATTTGGTGAGATAGGCCTTGGCCGAGGTCCAGGAGTCTTCGCTGCCCGAGCACTTGAACCACAGCACCAATTCTGCGTCTTGCTTGGTCACCAGCTGTGCCGGCACATTTTCAGTTTCGAGCACAATGGCACCCAGTTCATTGCTTTTCACATTTTGGGCGAGGCTCTCGGTGCGCGACACGTCTGCTCTCACGCTGATGTTCAGCCGGGGGAAGATTTGAAAGTTGCCATCAACTTTTTCCACTGCGTGGTCATAGCCCAGGTTGTAGAGGTATTCACTGGTTTGGCGAACGGCCTCCTCCGAACCCGTGTCACGTTCAAGGGTCATGGCCCGTGCCAGGTTGTGAAACTCGTTGTAGTCCCGTTTGAACTCGTCAGAGGCTTTATAGTTCTGAGCATAGTCTGTGACGTTGTTGTAGTTGGAGCCACCGCTGGCGTCGGAGTTGCCCTTGCTCGCTCCAACACCAAACCCAAAGCCTGAAAAGTTAGCCCCAAAACTGCCACCTTTGGAGTTTGAGTTTGTGTTCGAGTCGATCTGATTGTTGTAAATTTGGCTGACGTCTTCAGTGACAAGCCGTCCCTGCCGGTCCACATAGCTGTCGGTTTGGTTCAGAGTGTCATAGTTTCTCAGTGTGTCGGCAAACCAAGCAACTTTGTCGTAGTAGTCGTTGTCGAGTTCCGTAATGTTTTTGTTTTGGATTTCGCTGTTGATCTGATCCACAGTTGACTTAAAGCGCTCGGGGCTGCCAAACATTTGGATCACAGCAGCCATGATATCGTCTTCCCAGTTCTTGGGATCCCGCATGTCCACGACCTTCGACTTGAGAGTGGGCTCGATGCTGTTCTTCAAGAGATCAAGCACGATGGGGGAAAAATCCTCCGAACCACTCTTTGTACAAGAAACAGAGGCAGCACCTTGCAGCTTGCGGGCCTCTTTGGAAGCAGCGCAGGCCGTGACTGTCGATCCGGCTTTGAGCAAAGCGGAAAGCTTGCTGTTCACGCTGTCGGCGGCGGATTCGCCTTTTTGTTCCGTGACCCAGGCTAAGCCCGCAGTGACTTCGTCGGGGCTGGGGCCTGGCGGACATCCTTCTTGGTTGGTGTACATGTCACGGATGTCGTCAGATCCAATGTTCATTTGGCACTGTTGTGAGCCATATTGTTGCACAAAGTAAGAGTATTCAATATTGATGGTGCTCAGGAAGCTGAGAAAGGCTCGTCCGGCCTCAGACTTGTTTCCACCGCGCAAAATGGCGTCAATGACGATCTGTGGCAGATCAGCTCCAGGAATCACAAAGTTGATGTTGCGAAATTCCTCATCAAGCTCCACGCCTTCTGTGTAATCTTTAGCGAAGGCATTGATGGTGGGCTTCACATTGGTGATGGGCAACATTCCGATCTTTTCAACGCGGATCTTATAAGCCTCAAGAACATCGCTCAGCTCAGCTTCAACGGTTTCCCTCACGGCTTGCTGAGTGAACATGTTGGGAATGGTCACGTCAATGTCGCCATTGGGCAGTGGCACCAAGTTGGGAATACCAGCGATGAAGACTGGGGAGTGGTAGAAAAGAGGGTCAGGAGCTGTGCCGCTTGGAGTGGCTGCCTGAACGGCGAGTGTTTCGTAAAGGGCGCTCTCCGTGTCTTGGTAAATGGTCAGCGCCACCGTTCCCAAGTCTGTGAAGCCCAGCACCCGGGCAACTGATTTCTGGCGCAGTTCCACGGGCGCATCTGAAACGGGTTTCGCGGCTGGCTGTGAATTGGCAGCGGGCGGGTTTGCAAGCCCGGTCTGGTTTTTGCCCCGGCTAGGTGATTTGGGCTTTCCGGAGCTACACGCCACTGCAAAGCCTGTTGCGAGGGCCACAATTGCGAGCTTGTGCGCCCAGTGCCGCGCAGAGAGGCAGCCTGTGGAGGCCTGCTCTTTTCGCCTTTGTGCACCTGTTTTGTGATGAGCTGCTGCGGACATTCGTTTCCCCAATCATAGCTGCGGATATCTTTTCACTTATGTGGTTCTTTTCGGAGCTTTTGGTGTGGTGATTTAAGGATTTTGATCTTTTTGTGTGTTTTTAGTTGCATCCAAGAGAAAGAGGCTGAACAACCTCAGTCATTCAGCCTCTTTTCTCTCTGACTTTGCAGATGCTCCGCAAAAATTCAGTTCCCTGCGCAGAAGATCTTGAAGCACATGCGCCGCTCTTCGTCGGTCCAACCCGATTGGGTCCAGCCTCTCACATAGTGTATGTTACGGTCTTCTCCGGGCTCGCATCCGCTCTTTTGCCAAGCTTTGAGTGGGGAGGTCTCCCCGCTCAAGTATTCTTCCGAGCACATTTCTCCCTTGGCGGTGCTTTCTAGTTCCTTGGCTCGGTCGGCGCCCTTCTTAGGGGCCGCCTCTTTTCGTTCCTCAGCCGTGCTTTCGTCTTTCACAACCAGAAAGATTCCGTAGCCACCGTCTTGCGTGAAAATGTTCTCATCTCGTTTGTCCACCACAACCGCCTTTGTGCAGAAGGTATCGAAGGTGCTTCCCAAGTAGGGTGCCGTGACGGACTTGATGCACAGCGGTGCGAACACCGTTGACTTGCCCACGAGAGAGCAGCTCGCTGCGCCAGCAGCGTCTTTAATGTTGCCACTGCCGAGTTCAACCGCGGCAGAAGGGGCAGGTACGGTGAACACGCCATCGACTTCTTTTGGCAAACCCTCACATCCAGAACGGCTGGGGTAGCGCTCGGTCGCCGAGGTGAGTCGGCCACCCCAAACTCCCACATCTTTACCAAGCACAACTTTCGAAACAGACTGCTGGCTCACTTCGTCAAAGTCTTGGAAAGTGCCCAGCACATTCGCATCTGCGAAGTCTTTCTTCGCGCGTGCAATCTCTTTTCCGGTTGTTGTGGCAAAGACGTAGTCATCACCGTCTTGGTAGACGCGCTTGAGGTAGCGATTGCCATTTTCATCGCTGCAGCGCTGTGCTTCTTTGGAACCTGGGATGAGGTCACGGAAGCAATTCAGGTTCAGGCCAACATTTTTGTTGCCC
>JANQPW010000351.1 GCA_028285285.1 Silvanigrellales bacterium | reverse complement strand
GGGCAACACACTCCCGCCGCAAGAAAGCGATTGCTTGAGACGAGCAGCCAACTCCGCAAGCGAAGACAGCCCCGCTTTCTCATGGAGCGCGTTGAGGTCCACACTGAAGATCAAGTAAACAGGCTGCCCCCCTCTCCCCTTCTTTTCAAAACGCATGCGCATGTCAAAGCCTGGGCCTGGTGGATCGGCCTTAAGTGGAGCGGAGCGTCCTTTTTTTCCCTGACCCGACTTTGATGCCCGCCGGGCCGAGGCCGCTGCTCCGGGTTCGATCTTCACAGCATCACCTGAACTCGGGCCGCTGTCGGAGAGCCCCACCTGAATGTTCAGCTTCACGGGTTTCTTTTTCACACTCAGCCCTCCTTCTTAAGAATGCCCAGAGGGGGGTGGGTTTGAAGAAGGAAAGGGTGTGGGAGCGTGGGCCAGCGAACGCACTTCGTTAAAAAATTCCTTCAGCGCAGGGTAACGATGTGTCATCTGTAAGGCCCAATAAAGCTGCCGACGCGGCATATCATGTTCTTCAAACACATGCAGCAAAACACGCTCAGGGGTGGACAAACTGATGTTCCCCTGTGCTTCGCGTTTCAGCATTGTTTTGGCAGCTTCCCGCAGAAGCCGATCGCTCGACTCTGTCTGCTTGCGATACTCTTCCAAGCTGGAGGTGTTGCTCTCCGCACTCAGCTTGTCGAGCTTTTGCGAATAGTGCACCCAGGCCCCCACAAGGAGGCCCAATGAACGGATCTCTGCGCCAAAACTCTTCACCATTGTGAGAACCTGGTCGGTGGGCTGAGTGGCCACAAGTGTTTCGGCAAAGGTGCGCTCCCGCGCCTCATCGGCCTCAGGATGAAAATCCAAAAACGACTGGAGCACCCTTTCAATGGGTGCCAAGTTCACACTTGAGTCGTCTGAGTTTGTTCTTTCCGGTTTCGGTTGTCCGGGGTCCATCGGAAAGCTCAAAGCTTCCAACGAACTGCCGAGATTGTCTTCTTCTGTATTGGTTATGGTAGGCTTTTGTGGTCGAATGGGGCGCACATTTGCCGCGTCTCCAATACGGCGTCTCTTCCCCGAGTCGCGCACCGCCGGAAGCTTCAGGTTCTTCCACTGCGTCGGATCCATCATCAAACACACAATCATGCGCTCGCCATTGTTGCGTTGCAGCTTCACAATGTTCATGTCCACCAGCACTTCGAGACACTCTTCCACCTCTCCCGGGCGCATGCCCAAAAGCACGCTCAACTCGCGCGAACTGGTGAGGACCTCCGGAATTCCCGACACAAAGCAATTGATGAGGTAGCACACCACAGAAAGGGTGTTTCCCGACAGTCCAGCCAGGGCCAGCAACTTAAAAGCCCCCATGTCCACAAAGAGCTTCCATTTCTCTTCCGTGAGTCTTTCAACCATATCAAGACCTTTCCCCAGCAGTCCAAAACACACTTTCTTTACACTCAAATGAAGACAAACTCTACCGATAGGGTTTTTGAGCAAAACCAAAGCAAGAGGGATGGTTCCAATGATTTCAAGATTTCTCACACTCGGAAAGATGCCCGAGTTGCGCATGGAGCCCCAAGGTTCAGAAGAAGAACGACCGGTTCCCGAACTGGAGGTCTCGCTGCGCATTGAGGACTATTGGGAAGTCTCTGAACTGATGCGACAATTTCGCTATGCGACAGCCTCGGGCCAGTCCACAGGGCACATCTGGAAACGCATTGCTCGGATCATTGCCCCGGGCATCATCACCGAGCGCGACCGCCTCTGGTTTGCCCGCAACACCAATTTCAAGTAGGCGTCATCTTTCCATCGGCCCATGCGCTTTTGGCAGCACGGGCGGAGATCCCTCTCTCTTTTTCTGCTATTCTCTGAAACAAACCCAATGATACCCAGGCTTTCTCGAATCTGCGAAGGGAGACACTCATGATGCAGCGCCTTTGGGCTCCAGCTGTGGTGCTGGCCATTTTCCTGTTCACAGCGCTTTCAGTCCTTTCCAGCTGCAAACCCCGCACCCACAATGAGGGAGCCCTGCGATCTCGCCAAAACACGGCCCAAACTCAGCCCACCCAGCCCCTGAAGCTCTGGGGCCGTTTGACACAGGCCGTGAAGCAGAACCCGGGTCGATCCCAGATCGCCGGCACACTTCTGGGTTTGACCCTCTTGGTGCCAACAGCAGAAGCCACCGCGAACCATTTTTACCCGAACACAAACGTTGAAGAGTTTCAAAGGAACATTGAAACGATTTACAATGGCCTCGAGACGAACCCCGCATGGAAGCAAAAAGTTCAACAAGCAACGCCCCAGGTGCTCAACAGATCGCAGGGAACGAAAATTCAATTCACCCTACCGGAAGCCAATGCCACCGTTCACCTCGAGTCGGACGGCAAAGGAGGCTTCTACACCATGGTCTCCCAAAACCTCAAAGAGCCTCGCTGGGTCAGCTTCATCCGAACCCACCTCTATCTCACCGCCTTTGGCACAGCCGCGACCTGGGCCAGCCTTCTCACTCTCAAAGATTTGATGGTGAACGGCTATTCCCAGCAACTGCTCAAGAGAAGAAACCAAAACACCAGCTCGGGTTTGGCACTGACGGCCACGCTCCCTTCACCTTCCGACGACCCCAACGAAGAGAACAACTCCGCGAATGAACTTCCCGCTCTCAACCCGGATCAACTCAGCACAGACATGCAACAGTTTTTGCAAAACCTGCTTTCACTCCCCAGGGGCACCGCGGATATTGTCTTCGATTCCATTCCCTTGCTCAACTCCAATGAGGCTCTGCCCAAAAGGGATTTCCCCTTCTCAGTGGGAGAGGAAGATCTCCAGGTCTATGCCATTCGCAAGCCAACACCCAACGATCTCAGCAGTTCCAACTCCCCGCTCTCGGCTCAGTCTATCTTGCAAGACGCCATCTGCTTTGTGGTGTTCAGGCTCATTTCCAGCGAAGACAATGGCACTCAAGTTCCCGACTATGAGGTGAGTGTCATCACCGTGAAAACACCTCAGGCCGATCCCCAGGTGCTCCCTCTAACCATTGAAGACGACTTCAAAGCAGAGAGCACCCTCTCGAGCGCCGCACAGTTCTCCCTTCCGGGTGGATCCGGGCAGTTTCTGGAACAACTCCAGGCGCAGACCGGCGTTGCGGAAACCGAATTGCAGCTCTTGAACCGCACCCTTCACAGCACCTTGAACCACTTCATGGACAATTTTTCGAAACCCTCGAAGTGATCCTCCCGCCCCGTAGCGCCCAACAAAAGGAGACCATCGATGAAATGGCTGCGAGCACACCTCAAGAAAGTCACCCTTCTGATCGCAATGCTGACCCTGAGCTGGGGAGCACTCACCAGCTGCAAGACCCGAACCCACAACGAAGGGATCAGCCAGGCAAGCAGCGCGCGCTCCGAGCAATCCCAAGGCGCAAAGCCTGTGAAGTTGTGGTCGCGCGTTTCTGTAGGAGGGGTGGTGAAGTGGGTGGTCTCCGGATCTCTTTTACTCCCGGTTTTCGTCACGCAAGTCTATGGCCCCATGTTTTACCACATGGGAGATGTGACGGCATTTGAAAAAAACATTGATGCCATCTATCGGGATCTCAGTGAAAACCAAACTCTGCGGCAGAGACTCGATGAAGAAACGGCCACCCATCTGGCCGATGTGCCGGGCTCCTTCATCGAAGTGTACGTTAATGAGCACAACGCCATTGTGAAGATTGAAAGAGCAGAAGAAGGCATCTTCACCACCGTTCGACAAAACGTGAAAGAGCCTGGGTGGATGGGTTTTGTGCGGCAGTTCTCGTTTCCCATGGCCCTCTCCGGAGCATCGATCTTGTTTGCCCGGGGAGCCATGAAAGCCATTTTCAACGGGAACATGAAGCAAGCCGAAAACCTTGACGTTCCCCGTCCCAACCCCACAGGCGAATACGGCCTCACAACTCGCTTGGTCGCGCCCCAACTCGAATCCGAATCGCTGGATCCAGAGCTCCTCCGTTTCTTTGCAGACCTTGTGAAAACCCCCACAAAAAAGCCGAAGTTCAGTTTCGACGCTGTGCCCCTTCTGCAAGGAAACAGCAAACCCGAAAGCCTCGAATTCTTGAAAAGCAGGGCACCGCTCAAAGACAACCCTGAACTCTTAGAGGCCTACGCATTTTATCGCACAAAAAAGCCACAATCGAATGAAGAAAAGCCTCAGCTCACTGCAGAGTCTATCCTCAATTCTGCCCTGGGCTTTGTCACCTTCAAACAGATCGGCTCCGGCAACACCAGCCCGTCTGAGCCTGACTACACCATTCAAGTGCTCAAGGCGGGCAACCAGAAGGTTGAAAACGGAGCTGCAGAAATCGTGCTTCAGTTGGAAGACGACACCCGGAACAGAGACACCTACACGGCAGCCGTGCACCTCGCACAGCTGGGGCAAAACACGGCCGTGGGCACCGAGCACAAAAACTTCAAGGCTGTTGTTTCCCGCCTCAAGCGAAGCTTTCAGCTCAAAGACGAAGAAGCCCGCCTTCTGGCCCACACGGTGCAGAGCACGATTGCCCAGTTCATGCGAAACCAAAAGAGCAGCCCGGGAGAGGCCACGTCACTCTAGAAGGCAGGGGAAGGCAGGGCTTCGGTCACAGTTTCCCGCAATCCAGCCCCGATTTCTTAAAATCATCGACCGTGCATTGGGTCACCAGGGGAGTGTACTCGCCCAAGAGGGCCTTGCCCTCATCATCCACTATGTAGGTTCCGGGTGGCCCCACGTTTTTCTCTGTGGCTGAGCCTTCAAAGCTGGGGTTGGGATCCATCTGGTTAAACCAAAATCGGGTTCCTCTTTCCGCCGCACCCCATTGCGTCCACACAATGCTGCTGTTTTCCTTTTCCAGCTGTTTCACAGCGTTTAAGTAACCACGGCTTCCATTCGTGATTGCCGTGGGCCCAACCACGAAGATGACCTCATCACTGCTCGCCCAATCGTAGTCGCTCACACAGCCGCCGGTGAAGCTCAAAGAGGGAGGAGCGTCGAGCAGGCAAATGGAAAACGCACGCATGTCTTCATCACCGGTGAGAATGGGCCCTTTCTTTTCCGGAAACTGCAGGGGCACCGTCTTGGGTTTTTTGAAGCGAACAATCCCCACCCAACCCTTCTTGGGGTCGAGTGTCACGGCCATGTATTCACTCACAGGGCTCACAAAGCGCTTGTGGTTGCGCAGGCGCACGAAGCGTGGTGGGTAGGGTTTAGCTTCGCGTGGCGAGCCAAAATCAATGCCCTCTCCGATCTCCCGAAGCCTCCGGGGAAGGTCGCGAATTTTGAATTCATCACCTGGTTTAGGATTTTCCACGTTCATCGGAGTCGAGAGAAAGTCGGGGCAAGGGACCTTATCACCCCACTCCCCATTTGCCTTAAGACGCCGGGCCTCGATCTTCGGCAATTCAGCAAGCCTTTTTTCCTCCGGACGGAGAGGATCCCAAATGCGAAAGTTAGCCAAGGGCTGCGGAGTGGAATTGCTGCCCACAAAGAAAATGTTGCGTTGCTGAGTGTCTGCGCGCCCCTGAATGACATTCCGGTAGCTTTCCGGAATGAACTCTATGGTGTAGCGCCCTTTTTCGCCATTCACCCTTCGGGGACCACCTTTGAAGGGGTTGAAGGATCCCGGATCGGGCTTGATCTCCCGATCAATGAAGGAACCTTTGGGGTTGAAGCTCAGCATGTCGACCACATCCAAACCAAACCAGTTCACATCATGGAACTCCCCGGTGATCTTCAGCCCTACGTTGCTGAGTTCCGAAGCCGTGGCATCGTACAGAAACACATTGTAGTGAAAGTTGGTTTCGGGCCACCCCAACACACCGCGTGCGGCCCCAGGCTGGTT
>JANQPW010000344.1 GCA_028285285.1 Silvanigrellales bacterium | reverse complement strand
GAGAGTCGAGAATGAGGGCTGGCGCATTCTCTTCGAGGCAGCTCTTCATGCTGCCGCTGTTCGCGCAGTGAACCGTGAGAATATCCTCCGGCTGGCCTTTGCTGACCCCAACAACATCGCAAAAAAAGCGCTTGTAGCGCCTCACAAATCGACCCTCTTCCAGCTTCCTTGGAAAAGGCCAAAACAACCTGTGGGATGGCGAAGATTCCATGGTCAGTTCGTCAAGTCTGCGGAGGGCTTAGCAGGGGCTTCCTCATTGGCCTGCTTGCTGAAACTCAACTCGCGCAACCGCTTCACCGGAATTTCAAACTGTGTGTTGCAGTAGTGACAGGTCACTTTGGCCGGCTCGTTGGTGTCAGCCATTTCTGCGAGATCCGCGGAAGAGAGGCGCAGCAGCATTCCTTCAATTCCTGCGACCGAGCAGGTGCATTGCCACCGAGGATTCACACTGTTCACCGCGCGGATCTCGTGGGGTGCCAATGCCTTTGAGAGCAAATCGGGATCTTCCAGAACCGCTGAGTCCATTTCTGAGAAACGCTTGATTTGCGCAACATGCTCCGCCAGCTCTGTTTCAACAGTTTGGGGAAGGTTGGGAAGCTCCAAATAGATCACGCCAAAGGCCCGGAGCTGACCCTCAGCGTCTGTCCAGCACTCTGACCTCACTCGCGCGTTGCTTTGAAAGCTGGTTTCGAGATGCTCGTTCACCACCTGTGAAACCGAGCCAAACTGAGACTGCGTGATGCCCTCATTTAGTTTGGTCTTGTTGGGTACCGATCGAAGGCTGCGCACCACGACCGGTTGCTTAGTGTGCACGCCATTCTCAAGATTCTTGAGAAATTCGGAATCGTCGGCAGATTGGAGGTAGCCTCGAACTTCTGCATTGCAGGTGGTTTCTGAAGCGACTGTGAAATCGGAGCCCATTTGAATGCGGAGGTTGACCCGTTCTTCCGTTTCCAAAATGGAGGAAAGCAGCACACCGTTGACAAGAACATCACCCAGAAGTTCAGCCCGAACGCCCACGAGTTCATGCTTTTGCGCCGCATCACTCACCAGCCGGCTCAAATGCACCAATCGAAAGGCATACTGCGTCTTGACGTCCGCAGCATAAAACAAAAAGTCTTGAAACACAGAGAGCCCCCTTCACACATTTCCTGAGCAAATAGTGCGAGTTGGGCCGCGTGGCAAGCCAAAACTTGAGCTGCGACAGAGGGAGCTTCAAGAACTCAGCGAATTCTATATATTGTGAGATTCAAGCAAGCTCACGGACCAGTGGGCAAAGAGCCAGTGGTTCCTTCTGGAACTGCGCTTTCTTCGACGGATTCCTCTTCCACAGCCAAAGTCCACTCTGGAAGGTCAAAGCTGAGAGCCCCATTGTCGTAGGCCATGAGTTTGAACTGGGTCTTGGGTTCGCCCAACTTGTTCACCCCCGAAATGTGGGTTGTGCCTTCCACCTTCCAGGCCGCTTCCCTAAGGGCTTGGGCCATTTTGAAACCGTTGACCCCGCCCGCGAGGTACTGCCCCTGGCGCGCAAGAATGAGCGCATCAAAGACCTGTCTCTCCAGGTCGAGCCGAAACTGCGGATCGCGCACGCTCAGGTTCATGAGCAAATGATTCAGGTAACGACCTTCAAGGGGTTGAGGCACACGCGAGCCGTTGAGAAACTCATCGGCAATGGAGCGGCGGCGATCTCCCTCTGCCCATTGTTTATCACCTAAAAATCTAATATTTTTAGCATCTTTAAAGGCAAATGTGGACGACAACACACGAGCTCTGCGAAGCGAATCGGGCAAAAAGAGAGTGTCGAAACGCACCAGCGCTGGCAGCTTGATCTTCGAGGGATCAAACTTTCGTTTCGCTTCTCTTGCCGCCTTCTTGGCTTCTTTCACAGCAGCTC
>JANQPW010000341.1 GCA_028285285.1 Silvanigrellales bacterium | reverse complement strand
GATCGCTCAGTTCATCAAAGAGCGGTACACGGGCAACAAGAAGGATTTGATTGGGAAAATCGACCAAATCCCTATTCTCACAAAGGAAAACGTAGACTTTCTCACCGAGCTCCTCGAAGTGGTCATGGAAGAGATTGTCACCGTTCGTAAGCGGGTGGCCGACACAGACGAAAAATTGGAAGCCATGTCAAAGGAACTTTCCGACCGTTGGGATTTTGGCAAAATGGTTGGAAAATCTGCACCAATGATCGCTCTTTTTAAGCTGCTCACGCGAGTGTGTCAGTCAGATGCAACTATTCTCATCACCGGAGAAAACGGTACGGGAAAAGAAGGGATTGCCCGGGCTATTCACTACAACTCGCTGCGAAAGAAGCAGAACTTTGTGATCCAGAACTGTGGAGCACTCAACGACAACCTGCTCGAATCTGAGCTCTTTGGGCACGTGAAAGGGGCCTTCACGAGCGCTATCAAAGACAAAAAGGGTCTGTTTGAGCTGGCCAACAACGGCACCCTGTTCCTCGATGAGATTGGTGACACCTCCCCTGCCATGCAGGTGAAGCTGCTGCGGGTGCTTCAAGAAGGAACTTTCATTCCCGTTGGAGGAAGCGACCAGAAAAAAGTAGATGTGCGTGTGCTGGCGGCAACGAATAAGAATCTCGAGCAGATGGTTGCAGATGGAACTTTTCGAGAAGACCTCTACTACCGCCTCAACGTGATCAACGTGAAGGTTCCGCCACTTCGCGAAAGAAAAGACGACATTCCTCTTCTCATGCAACGCTTTCTTGAAGACAACGCCAAGGCATCGGGCGGTGCTGTGAAAAAAGTTTCTCGAGACGTGCTCGACAAGATTGAGCGCCACAGCTGGCCGGGCAATGTTCGTGAGCTGCAAAATGAAGTGGAGCGTCTTTGCGTTTTGGCAGGAGACGACCCAGAGGTGAGCGCAGAGTTTTTGTCTGAGAGGGTGCTGGGAGCCTCTAAAGAAGAGAAATACCCCGGTCTTCGCACAGATGGAAAGCTCAAAGATGCCATTGAAGATCTTGAGCGCCGGTTGATCTATGAAGCGCTCGTGAAGGAAAACTGGAATAAGAGTCGTGTCGCCAAGAAATTGGGGATCAGCAGAGCCGGTCTTATCATGAAATGCGAAAAATTTGGATTTGATCGTGATGACGGGTTTAAGGAGTCTTCCGCCTCTTAAGTTCGCCCTTCCCTTGCCTTTCTTCCTCCCCCTTTCTCCTGTTTTTTTCGGCTGATCCTGAATTTCACGAAACCTTTGATGGTCATCATTTGCATTTGGGAAAAAGGGGTTTACACCGTTGGTGTGGCTCGTTTGCAAAGGGCCAAATTGTGAATTGTCGTTTTTGAAAGAACTGTGTTGAGGCGAAAGGAGGGGGAGAGATGTTTGCACGTATTTTAGCGATTTTGGTTGCACTCGGGGTTTCTTCATCCCTTGCGCATGCGGCGGTGTCTCAGATGGGCGTTCATCGAAATGTTGACGCCTCACATTGTGAGGCCTTTGTGGAGCGCGCTGCGCTGGTTTTTGGCAACGGTCAGCGGGTGGAGTTGCGGGTTTTCTTGAAGGCTCACCCCCATATGCTTGACGATGCTGTTGTGGAGGTGGGGTTTCACGCCTTGAAGCGAGATCCTGGCCGGGTTTGTTCTGGAGCCTTTCGGCGCTCGAATCCACAGTGCGCCAATGTGGATGTGTGGTCTGACTATCGGGGAAGACCATTTTTCTATGGTTCAAAAGACTATTTTGAGGTGCGCTTTGATGTGTCCAACATTGAGGGCGACTTCTTTAGCTACGAGGGTGTGTTCTATGTGCAGACAGAAATGGGCACACGCTACTGGATTCATCCGAGTGAGCAAATCAACCACTTCTTCTTCGAAGAACAGTTTGTGGATCAAATGATGGAAGACCAATGCGCCTTTGATCAAAGGGACTTCGACCACAGCCTGATTTTTATGAGCGATGAATTGACAAGTCTGCTGAATTCAAACTTTTGCAGATGACTCAATGCTCTGGCCTTCTTGGCAGCTTGGAATCGCTATGTTAGAAAATGGCCCAGCGGAGAGGTGTCGGAGCGGTTGAACGTGCTTGATTCGAAATCAAGTGTACCTTAACGGGTACCGGGGGTTCGAATCCCCCTCTCTCCGCCATTATGTTCGAGATAGAGTGTCCTTCGCCTGTACTGGAGTGAGGACAAGGAGAGAGCCCTGGATAGAGGTGTCACTAACCAGGGTTCTTTGTCGTTA
>JANQPW010000331.1 GCA_028285285.1 Silvanigrellales bacterium | reverse complement strand
AAGCTGCTTTTCATCAACGCGGCCTTCCACAATCAAAAATTGATGGGTCGAATGCCGGTTCCTGTTTCTTGAGGAGATGAAATGAACGACACCAGTTTTTGGCGACCTTTTCAGACTTGTCGGCTGCTTCCTGCGGCCAAATTGCCACTACCGTCATGTCATCTTCATTGCGGCGATCTTGGCGAAAATCGCGTCGATTGTCTTTGAGCTGTTTCACAAGACAGTCTTTGAGCTCGGTGTCTTTGTTTTTGCGCAGGGTTCGCTTCAGGTGTGCTGCCCATGCCGAGACCGTCTTTCCAACGGGAATGATGCCATCTGAGTAGATGGTGATGTGCTCGTTCGGCTGGAGGGGGCGGGAAGCAACCGGCCACACCGACTCTGTGCCATCCACACCCAGACGATTACCCTGAGAGGTGAAGTATTCCAAACTACGACCATTTGATATCAGCGCACCAGGGTGCCCCGCCGAAGCCAAAGTGACCGTCATTGAATCCCGATCGAGAATGATGAAGATGGCTGTGCAGTTTTCGTTTTGCCGAAGTGCCAAAAGTCCACGGTTGATTCGCTGCGGAGCCAATCCAAGGTTGTGTTCCAAGTCTATTGTTTCTTCATGAGTATCAGTTTTTTGGAGCTCATCGCACCACAAACCCCAATGCGAAGAGATCACGCTGGTTGCTAGTGCTGCACCGACTCCATGGCCCGTAACGTCTGCAAGACATGCCACAAGGATCTCCCTTCCGCAGGCAAGCTTCAAAGCCCTCACATCGTACCAATCACCGGCGAGGGCTGTAGCTGGAAGATAGACTGAACGCCATTGCCATCCCGCTTTGATTGCCTTTCTTTGCGGGAGCATTCGTTGTTGCACTATTTTTCCCACCTCGAGATCCTTTTCAATTAGGGCTTTGTCGACCATTTGTCTTGCAAAGACAAACATCTTGCGAGAGGTTGAACCAACCTCCAGAAGGCAGGCTGAGATCAGCGCGGGAAAGAGAATGTTGTGTTTCCAGTCGAGTGAGTCACGAAACGAGTCTGTTTGAATAAGGAAGAGATCCTGAGCATTGGCGACGCAATGCACCAAGAGACCCACACCTGCAAGGCTCATTCGGAGAGCTTTGATGACGTCGCTCACGCCACCAACGTTTGAGGGGTTGCTTTCCTCCGGAAGATCTGTGGTCCTTTTTTTGGATTCCCTTCGTTTGGCCAAGATCCTCCCCAGGCCAATACCAACCAAAACGACTCCCACTCCTGTGGAGATCATTTCAGCATAAGAGTCGATTTTCAGAATAAGCTCTGCGCCCAACTGGGAAACAGCTCCAAATGCAACCGTTGAGCCAAAAGTAAACAACCATTCCGTGCGTCGTTTTAAAACACGGAGTTCGGTGAGCTCAAGAACCAGAATGAGAAGCGTGGCAAAGGCTAAACCGTTAACGGCAAAAGACACTACTGTCCACCCACTCCCCAGGCCAACACCAATGTCGGACAGAAAAGTGAGGAAAGAAGACACAGCTTGAGAGGCTCCAAAGATGGAAAGCAGGCCAAAAGCCAGACTGTGGTCGAGCACTAGGGAAATAGCGGCTATGAGAAATGGGAACCCGATGTGGATTTGTCTCGCAAGGTTGGCACTGCCCACCTGTTTTTCGCGCAGTGAAAGATAGGTGGTTGATGCCTCGGGAGTTGACAATGCGGGGGGTAGGTCTGGAGGCCCAAACCAGGCAAGATGATCAAATTCGTATTCCACACGAAGGTGTTTGATGGCGATGAGATCGGCTGCTGGAATGTGCACAACGCTGTGCACACCAACTCCGGTGGCGTTGTAAACCCGCTTCCCTACAAAAACAAAGAGCGCAAATTGGACACTGTGCGGAATGCTAAACGTGACCATTTGGCCTTCTTTTTTCTTCAGCCACTCCAACTCTCCTTCGTTGAAGGTGTACTCACCAACCGCAAGGTTTGCCCCCGGATAGGTTTGGGAGATCAAACTGCGGATAGAGTTTGGGTTGGGCAGAGAGAGAAGCTCTGGTTTTAGGCTTAGGTGTTCGCACTTCGTGGGTTGGTTCTGGTAGTCACACTTTTGAAAGCGGAAGCTCCATTGAGAAAGCTCCACAAGCGCATCTTCTTGGAGCAGCTGAGCCCGAAGGGAGTTGGGGTTGGACCGCTCGCTTTGTCTGTTGAGGAGGTCTGCAAATAGGAAGCCAATCAGCAACAGCGTGCTGACGGGGAGCAGCCATTTGGCTTTTTGCCGAAGCAGCTTCCTCAAATCTCTCTCTTCTCTCAGTTAGAGCTGTTCAACCGACTCACTCTTCATTTGAGCATGAGAGAATTTCTGACGCAATCTGAGAAAGAACTCCGTACAACTCAGTTGACGAGGCAATGCTGTACGACCGCGTGGCAATTTTTGCCGGAACTTCGCGAAGTGCAGACCAATAGGCCTCAAAATCATCGAAGTGCTCTTTTCCCCAGTTGAAAGAGGGGTTGTTGTAGAGGTCCTGAAGGGTACTTTTTGCCTCTGAGGCATTTTCTTCTTCTGGGGTGAGTGTTTTGTACACGGAAACCAGGTGAACTTCTGTGTCTCCCATCGATTTTCTCAGATCGATGATGCTCTGCGGGTTTTGATCGGTGGGCAGCCCGTCGGTGATCAAAACAATGACTCTTTTGCGCCCATCGTTTTCGCTGTTGCCGCTTTCCAGCAGCTCCTTCCCATTCCGTAACGCAGTGTGGTAAGGAGTCATTCCTTCGGGAAAGTGGGTGAACTTCAGGAGCTCCCAAAGATCACTGAGAGTGCTTTCGTTTGTAATGAGGGTGTTGAGGTTGGTCATTTTTTCAGGGAGTGAGAGAGAGTCACCAGAAATGTGCTTTGTGTTGATCAAGTCCGCTTCTGAAAGTGGAAAGCTGGCTATCCCCACATCAATGCCTGGCCAGTCCGCATGTTTTGATTTTGCGCTCTGATTCTGAGAGGTCATTTCGTTTATGAGAGTAAAAAGTGCAAGTTGGCGATTTGTGTAGCCACTGCCAGTGTCTCGTTCTGCAGTGGGAGTGTTTCGAATGGCGTCGGTTCCTGTGTAAAGTTCACCCGGCCCGGGTGTTTGCAACTCTCCGGGAGTGCTGTTGTTAGAGCCAGAGTTGTCAACCACAAAGGCAATGCGCGCCGGGCTTTGGTTGCCAAAGCAGCCTTCTCTTGTTTGGTCGCTTGTGCTGGAAGGGTTAAAAAACTCTTCCTTTTTTGTTTCAACCTGTTCAGTTGCTGTTGGCCCTGGATCTTTTTCTTCTCCAGATGTGTACTCGCCTTTGGTCACCATAAGACCATCACCACAAGCTAGGAGGGCTGCGATAGACAGCGCGGACAACAGATTTTTCTTACCGAGGCTCATCTGACCATCTCCTCAGATTGACCTTATATCGGTTGAAGCTGTGTGAGGATGAATGCAATCCTTCGAGTTTATAAATAATCGTTTGATTTTAGGCTATTAATCTCTGTTTGGTGGGTCCAACTTGAAGAGTTGGGTGGCGTTTTCTGTGGTCTGCAGCGCAAATTCCTGAGGGTCGATTCCCCGTATCTCTGAAAGCAAATTGGCCGTGTGCCGCACGAAAGCAGGTTGGTTGAGTTTGCCCCTATGTGGCGTGGGAGCCAAATAGGGGCTGTCAGTTTCCACCAGAATGCGATCCTGTGGAACGAACCGAGCAACCTCTCTCAAATCGTTTGACTTTTTAAAAGTGACAATGCCCGAAAAGGAGATAGAGAAGCCGAGGTCAAGAAACTCTCTGGCCTCTGGTAAGGTTCCTGTGAAGCAATGAATCACTCCTTGCAGACCTCTGCCAATGTGAGCTTTGAGCCTTTGGTGCACTTCGCGGTGGGTTTCTCGAACATGAATGACAACGGGTTTTTTGAGCCGACAAGCAACGTCGAGAAAGTGTTCAAAACACTCCATCTGAACTTTCATGGGGCTCAGAGTGTAGAAGGCATCCAGGCCAATTTCGCCAATGGCGACCAGTTTAGTTTCGGTCTGAAACTGGTTCACCAGGCTTTCTGCGAGTTCGTAAGAATATGAGGAGGCGTCGTGGGGCTGGATTCCGAGCGTTGTCCAAACGTCTGAGTGGCGCTCTGCAAGATCAAAGCCTCTATCGATTGTTTCTTTATTGTAGGCGATATTGATGATGCGATTCACACCGTTGTCTCGGGCAGTTTGCACCAGGTCGTCTGCCTGATTGAAGAGTTTGTCAGACACGAGGTGACAGTGTGTGTCAGTGAGAAGAGGCAGCGCAGTGGTCATTGAGGTCTTCCAAATATGAGCTGGGGGGTTGTTCTAAGAATGCCGTAGAGCAATTCTCTCACGAAACATCTCGCGAGTTTCACACAAAACAGCCGTGCTGAGAAAGCTCTTTGTGGGTGCAGAGAGATCAGACTGGAGGAAACTGCTGAGAACTTTTTGCATGAGGGGGAACACTTGTCGGTAAACCTTTGATCGATCCTCTTCAGACAGATGGAAGGGGTTTGGATGAGTCTGCGTGCAGTTTTTCAAAGCCGCGTCAAAGTCTTTTCTCAATTCTGATTCTGCAGATTGGGTGATTTTGTCGTGCTTCTTGTCAATGATCTCCGCGAAGCACCTTTGGAGCTCTTCGTCTGCACTAGCACCGCTCCACTGTCGGAATCCGTCGTCAGAGATCGCAGCAAAATGCGCAAGAATGTCGAAAATCTCGCCAAGAAGAGGTGGGCGTTTCAAAAGGTAACACTGCGAGAGAAATCCAGTGCCGACAAAGCCAACCGTGGGTTGGCCCACCACTGTTCTCACGTAGGTGGACGAGCAGTGGAGCAGCTCAGGAGGACACATGACTGTCCAGGTCTTTATCTTCGGTGAGATGGCATAATTTGAAAAGTAGAGATTGAACTCCGCTTCGAAATCTGAGGTGGATCGCAGGCCTCGGATCAGGGTGCTGACCTGGAGAGAGCGTGAGTATTCCGAA
>JANQPW010000326.1 GCA_028285285.1 Silvanigrellales bacterium | reverse complement strand
GCTTCAAATCGATGATGACTCCATTGTCAGCCGACTGGGCAGCGTTGGAATGAGAGTGCCCTGAGCCGACCACTTTGATCTTCAAGCGATTCTCTAAGGCAAATTCCATGGCCTCTTGCACACCCGTGCGGTCTGCAGGAAGCTTGACGTAGTCGTTTTTCGTTTTGGCTTTGGCTTGGTCAAGCCAATTTGACCAGGTTGCTGTGGCTTCCCAGTTTGTTTTCACGCGGTTGAAAAAGCTTTTGGTTTTTCCACGACCCTCGAAGACGAGGTCAGCATGAGTGAATTCATACCGAAACATGGGGATTTCTAAGAATTTGCCGTCACGACCGCGTGCTTTTCCCTGAAAGTACCCATCGGGGCCGGTGATGCAATCAACGATGAGATCATCTAGGTTTCCTTTTTCGGCACCATCGCTTTCCCAAATGCGAGCGCGCGCGCCTTCAACGGGTTGACCATTCTTGTAGAGCAGTCGTCCAGTGATTTCTATCATTTCTTTTTCAAGCTTCGCTGCCTTCTGTGCAGGAGAGAGCCAGGGAAGCTTGAAGTCTTTTTCGAATGCTTTCACAGAAAGGATGTTTGGGAAAGTCTTCTTTTGGCCTTGAAAGCTCACCTCCATTGTGAATGGGCCAGGCTTTTTCTTTGCAAAGAGGCCGCTGGCCAATTCGCCTTTTTCATCGGCCCATTTCCCCGTGCCGCTGAAACGGCCATCTGCGTTCGTTGTTTTGCTGATCAACAGATCGTCTTGCTTGGCTCCGGGGTCTTTGTCGTAGACCTTGACCACGGCGCCTTTGATGGGGCTTTTGTCTTTGTAAACTAAACGACCCGAGATAGTGACATAGGCATCTTGTTTCTTTGACTGTGTGGCCGCTGGAGAAAGCCAATTGGTTTTGACTTGCTTGAAAAACCCGGTGGACTGGATCCCTTTCTTCTCAATAACCTGACCTTTGTATTTTAACTCCATGCGAAACACAGGTTTGATGTCAATAACTTTGCCATCTTTCCAAGCTCCGCTGCCCGAAAAGAATCCATGAGCATCTGTTTTGCCGCTCACGATGAGATCGTCTGGGTTGTTCTTTTGATTGTCGACTTCCCAAACTTTGATGGTCGCCCCCTTTACCGGAGTTCCATCTTTGAACACAACATTTCCCTTGATATGCACGATCTTACTCATAGTTTCCCCCTATGATACTCAGGTCTGACATGCTTCAGTCCTCAGGTGAAAGTTTGTGGGATCATCTTCATATGTCATGGGAGCTTGTCAGAGAGATGGCTTTGCCTGATGGAAGCTCTGACGGCTGTGGCCACTTCAATGTTGCCTAGTGCCCGACAAGCGATTGAAATAATGCTGAAACCGGGGGGGGGCGCGGACACTTATTGAGTTCATCGCGATGTCAGGTTGACCTGCGCTATGATGGCTCAGTTCTCAAAAGCGGTAAAAGTGCACGACTCAAAAAACCAGTCTGCGAGGCGGCCTTGCGGAACGATGTCATTGCGTGTGCTTCCGTGCTTGTATGCCTCGACATAGAGTCCATCACCTTCACGCTTGATATAAAAGTGTGCAAGGAAGGCGTCGTCTGCATAGGGGATGTTGAGCCCAACCAGATTTGTACCAGTATACCCGCCGTTGCCATCTTTTTCGATGCGGATGATCAATTCTGATCCGTGAAAGCTCCAAAAAGGATTTCCTGCATTGTAGGAATAGTAGCCGTCGGCACGACCTTGCCGAAAATGCTCAACGACACCTTGGTCGCGAATCACGATCTGATTTCTCCGTGTGTAGCAAGGCACATTGCGGTATGATCCACACTCTTCGTCAATGACCATTGCACCTTGATTGCATGATGCGATCTCGGTCCAGCCGAAAGCCTGGGTTGCCAAAACTGTGGATAGGGTAGCCGTAATTGAGTAAATTACTGTTTTCATTGGTGACTCCTGTTTATTCGTTTGTCTCGTGTGTCCGTCATCTTTCAGTTTTTGGTCTGAAAACAAGGGAAGGCTGACCCATCCAGCCAAAACCCGTACTGCGCGCGAGAATGGCAGACTTTGGCGCTTTTTGAGCGTAGGGTTGCGGCGAACTTCGAACATCGGTCTCATTCACCATTTCGGGAACTAATGACTCGCATAATGCTGTTTTTGTTGAAGTGAGTGAAGACACTCGGTACAAGCTGATTGAGGAGACTTAAAGGAGTAAACTATGAAGCGACTGACAATCTCATTATTAGCAGCGATCACCCTCCTTGCATCAGCTTGCGGAACCGGAAATGCTCAAAGCCTCGGAGACAGCCAGGCGCGACTGTTTGATGATCAGTCCAGCACAGGGGAGCGCCGAGTTGAAAGTGGGCTGTTTGACTCGATCGGAGAAACTTTTGAAGATGTTGCAAACCGAGCGCGTATCAAGACCTTCATGAGCGGTAGGGTGAACGACAGGAGTGGAACCTTCAAAGAGGGGACAGATGCTCATATCGAAGATTCTCTCAGAATCGTTATGGAAGCAGAAATTCTTTTGAACTGGGGATACTACTCACTCCCCGAAGACTCTGATTCAGTTAAGGTGAGAGATGTTCTTGAGATGATCGAGAACAGCGGACATGAAATGCTTGACGAGGTCTTTAGTGTTATCAATTACTCGCTTATCGATGTTTCAGCCGATGAGTTTGAGGCTTCCTATGAGCTCGTTCGTCTGATTCAACAGGGAGTCGATGAGCACGGGTTTAAAGTTTATGGCACTGAGATTGGTAACTCCTTTGGCTCGAGTGTTTTCAATATGATCATTGACCCGAAATCTGGGGATATGATGTATTTTGGAACCGCTTACGCGGAATAGCGGTGACCTGAACAGATGCGACTACCGGCTCCAGATCCAGTCGCGAGCATGGCCGTTGCGGATGTCAGCTATCCGAGTTCGACTTGTTCCTTTGTTGTTTGCAAAGGTGTTCGAGATGACACCAACGAGCTTTGGTTCGATGTTTTGGCCCTTTCTTGCTCTTGCCAACTCCTCATCTGTGAGAAAGAAAGCAGGGCCGCCGGAGTCTCCTTGTAAGGCTGCCGAGTTTGCCCTTGAGCCGATAACCCCCAACAGCTGCAGGCCAGCAGAGTAGGTCTTTAAATTTCCGCTGGTGTCTTTTCCTGTGTAAGTTTTCAAAAAGTTGTTGAAAGTCATAACGCCCCACCGGAGGTATCTGGGTGTGTACTCTTTTGTCACACCCTTTTCATTTGCATAAACTCCGCCGTAACCCGCAATGAACACTTCATTGTGTTTCCTTATTTTTGAATTTTCGGTGTGGATTGAAGCTGCTGCAGGAAGATAATTTCTGCCTTCAATGTTTTGCAAAATCAAAACGCCCAAATCAAGTCTGTCATGCCGATGCACTTCAGAAACAACGTATGTGTGTGAGGTTCTGAGATCTTGACCACGATAAATGGTATAGTCGCCAGCGGTATTGGTACTCAGACAGTGATCTGACGTTAAAACCCGCCTGGGTGCAATGGCAACACCTGAACAGAACACAAGGGTTTTTCTGTTGTGAATGGCCACCGTTGCATTTTGCAGAATCGGATCTGCTTTAGTGATGGAGCGTGGTCTGAATATCTGCTCATCCGAACCCCCTTCAGTCTTAGCGTCAATGCACCCTTTAGCGAAGGTGACGCAACACAAGATAAGAATCCAACTGATTATTGGGGCCTTCAACCCAAGCTCCCTTTTTTAAAACCAACTCTGAAGTACCTTCGTGATTACCGAGACCTTGAGCAAAGCAGACTCCGTGCCAAGTGTGAGCGGGAGTCCAATCCGGCTCTTCCTTCCAAAGGGATTGTTCGCTAGAAATGAGTCAACTCTGAGGTATCCACGTTCGAAGCCCATCCCACAACCAAAAACCTCCGAACATCGTTAGGATAAACGCAAGTGTGCTGAACTCAGCCGAGGACACAGAGGCCAAAGCTGGCCCAGGGCAAAAACCGGCCAGACCCCAGCCCACACCAAAAAGCACATTGCCGACCTTAGCAAGGAGAGGCAGGTCTGTCCCTCTTTTGGGAATGTGTGACCAGTCTTTGGCAAAGAGTGGTTTTTTGAGTCGCGCGGCGAAAGGATGAATGGAGGCAAAGGTTCCAGTGGCCCCAACCATGACCCATGCCAATGCGGGGTCCCAGGCTCCGCCAATGTCAAGAAAGGCCATGACCTTTTCGGGGTTTGTCATTCCTCCAAGAGAAAGCCCCACTGCAAACAAAACCCCAGACAAAAACGAAATAAATAAAGCTGGTCGATTCATGAAAAACCTCCCATGAGTCTGACAATGGAAACTGCTAGCATTCCGGCCCCCATGAAGAGCAGGGTGGCAAAGAGGCTGCGCCCGGAAAATCGAGCCAAACCGCAAACCCCATGGCCGCTAGTGCATCCCCAGCCCATACGGGTTCCCATGCCCACAAGAAGCCCAGCTGCTATCACAAGCGGTAAGCCAACAGGGCTCGGTTGTGCTGAGTATTCTGTGCCCTGCATGAGGAAACCTCCAACGATCAGCCCTGAAAGAAACAGAAACCTCCAAAGCGCATCTCCCCTGAACACGGAAGGAGACTTTGTCTGAACACGCTCACGCACCCACTGAAACCACTGACCAGCAATGCCGCTGATGCCTGCGATGCGCCCATTGAAAGAAAACAATAGAGCGCTGGCAAAGCCGATAAGAATGCCTCCAAGCAGCGCCTCCAAAGAAAACCAATCAAGACTCATCAGAAAATCTCCTTCACAAGTAGGACGACTGACATCACAAGCACGAACACTCCAAAAATAGGTTTGAGTTTTTGACCAGAAACCCTGTGACTCACATGCAGACCTATCCGCATTCCCAAGAGGGAGGCAGCTGTGACAACGCCCAAAGTGGCCCATGGGATGCCAACTCCAGCGCCGATGTCTCCAAAAAAACCGAGAAGTGACTTGAAAGCGATGATCATCAGCGAGGTGCCGATGGCAACTTTCATAGAAAGGCCAACCAGCAGGTTCAAAGCCGGAACAATGAGAAAACCCCCTCCGGCACCCACAAAGCCGGTCACAGCTCCAACAAGCACCCCTTCAAGGGAAATGATGATCATTTTTCGAAAAGACAGCTTGGTAACCTTTTGGGTATGAGCCGTTGCCGTGGCTCTGGGCTCGTGACTGGCCGGGTTCATGGAGGCTTTCTCAACGGTCGCTTCAGGTGGTTCCGTCCTTTGGGGCTTCAACATGGCTAGGGATGCAACAAACATCACGATGGAAAAGGAGGCCAAAATCAGAGTGTCCTTCGCCACCCCGAAAACACCGGGAATTAGGACAACTTCGCCGGGAAGAGAAGGAACCACAATGGCGCGCACTGAGGCAACGCTGACGAGGCTTGGAAGGGCAAAGAGAAGCCCTTCTTTCCAGGCGATCAGGTTGTTCCTTTGGTAGCGCATCATCGCTGCTGCTGCCGTGACTCCCACAACGGCCAAAGACAGTGCTGTTGATGTCACTGCATCGAGGCCCAGCACATAGTGAAGGATCGGCACAGTGAGAATGCTTCCCCCCGCACCAATCACACCTAACGAAAGCCCCACAAAGAGGCTGAGCACAGTGGCAATCAAAAACAGAACCATGAACGACTCATCGCATTTCAGTTTAGTGACTTTTCAAACTGCTCTGAACCTGGCTGAGTTCTCCCATTTGAGCTTCCAGGCTTTCGAGCAGGGCTTTTTTGACAATGACACAGGCTTCTTTGACTTGGGGGGCTGAAAGACGAATGGAGTTGCGAATACCACTCTTTTCAACGGTAATAATTCCAGCTTTATGCAGGACCCCAATGTGTTGTGAAAGGTTGGCCTTGGGAATATCTAGCGACTCGACAAGATCAGAATTCGCCACCGCAGTGTCTGCTTCAAGCAAATCCAGGATTTTGAGGCGCAGGGGGTGCGAAAGGGCTTTGCACAACTCAGCCTGCAACTCATAAACGCGGCTGTGCTGATGACTGCTTGAGGTTTTCATAAATGGTTCCTTTCCACCAAGCCTCTTCCATATCGGATCAATACATATATACCTTAACATATTTATCAATTGATTAAATAATCAATAAATATATTTACTAATGGATTATAGGCTCCCATTGAAAACGGATTCTCGCGCTGGGGTGGGGCTGGGTCTTCCCAAGGAAACCAAAAAATCCAAATGGTAGCGTAAGAATGATCCAAGTGGTAGTGTAAGAGTGATCCGAATGGTAGCTTTGGAGATCCGTAAAAGGGATAATATTTTGAAATGAAAGAATATATTGGCAGAGTGGTAGATGGTGAAATCACGGACCTTCTTTCCGGTGTGGCAGCTCTGGCAATCGAGGGGCCCAAGGGTGTTGGGAAAACAGAAACAGCGACGCGAGTTGCAGCTACAACACGTGAAATGGACGACCCTGCCATCAAGGCAATTGGTGAGGCCGATGTGCGACAACTTCTGGTAGGAAAGAAGCCCATTCTTCTGGACGAGTGGCAACATGTCCCTGCCGTTTGGGATGCCTTGAGGCGCCAGGTCGATCGAGATTCAAGTCCGAATCAGTTCATCCTCACAGGTTCGGCAAGTCCATTGACGCCGCCAACTCACTCGGGTGCTGGTCGGATTGTTACCGTTCGAATGCGGCCCCTCGGACTCACCGAGAGAAAGGTCGGGTCTCCTACGGTGAGTTTTTCAGAGCTTTTGCGTGGAGAAAAAGGTCCAATTTCTGGCTCAACACAAGTTGATCTCCAGAGGTACGTTGCCGAAATTGTGCAGTCTGGCTTTCCGGGTGTGCGTAACCTCAGAGGTCGCCCATTGCGCGCCCAGCTAGAGGGATATCTCATGCGTGTCGTCGATAGAGATCTTCCTGAGCTTGGGCTCAGAGTTCGCAACCCGGAGGGAGTGAAGCGCTGGATGTCTGCATATGCAGCTGCAACGGCAACCACGGCTACTTACGAAGCCATACGAGATGCCTCAACAGCTGGAGACGGTCTCACCCCGGCGAAGACCACCGTCCAAGCCTACCGAGATGCACTCCAGAGGCTCTGGGTGATCGATCCTTTGCCAGCATGGATCCCGAGTTACAATCTGTTGGGTGAGCTGTCTCAACCTCCAAAACACTATTTGGTCGATCCCGCGCTTGCCTCAAGTTTGCTCGGCTTAAGTTCTGAAGCGCTTCTGTCGGGTGAGGGGCCCACTTTGAAGCCAAGACAGGGCACCATTTTGGGAAACTTGTTCGAGTCGTTGGTCGCCCTGACTGTCCGGGTCCTCGCCCAGTCTCTTGAAGCGGAAGTAAAGCATCTGAGAACCAAAAGAGGTGAACGGGAGATCGATCTTATAGTTGAGAGGAGGGACAAAAAGATTCTTGCTATAGAGGTAAAACTGAGCAGCTCTATTGGAGATGAAGACGTTCGCCACCTGCTCTGGCTCAAGAAGAAGATGGGTAAACAGCTGCTCGACTCCGTGGTGATCTCGACGGGATCTCAAGCCTATCGTCGTGCTGACGGCGTTGCGGTTGTTCCAGCAGCCCTTCTTGGCGAATGAACCTAGGAAATAATCTTTAACGATAATCAACGGATAGTGGTAAAATCAGGCCGAATGAGTGTGGTCGGCCTCTTCTTCTATGGAAGGATTCAACGTTTGATTCTCCCGGGCAAAGCGCCGACGTGACCAGTGTCTTTCCACTTTGCGCCTGTCACATAGAGCTTTGGATTGCGCTCGAAAGGTGATCCAGTGTGTTGGAGAGTTTTTGCACGTCAACGTTTTCCGATTTGGTGTCCACAATCATGGGGAATCGTTTTAGAAAAGTGTCATTTGCAATGGTCTCTTGAATGTCCTCGATGAGGTACAGCAGAAAGTTGCCCCAATAGCCATTCCGACCGTTTTTGGAAAGCAACCTGGCTCTGTTAAGCAAAAACTTGGGTCCCACATAGTTGTGCTCGTGGTTGAGATGGAACCAAACTTCCTTGGCAAAATTCAGTTCTGCCCTGTTTAGTTTTTGCCCTAGCTTCTCCCACACCGCGTTGTAGAACCTCACTCGTGCTTCACTGAGCTCTTTGAGCTTTGGACCCACTTTGAAGTTCAACGTGT
>JANQPW010000304.1 GCA_028285285.1 Silvanigrellales bacterium | reverse complement strand
GTGGCGATTCTGGTGATTGGTTGCCCCTGTGCACTGGCCTTTGGTGTGCCCCTGGCTTCAGCCCAGGCTCTGCAACACCTGTGGAAGCAAAAGATCATCGCAAAGTCGGAAACGGTCTTCGACTCCACCACTCAAGTGAACGATCTTGTGCTCGACAAAACCGGAACTCTCACCCGCGGAAAGTTTCGCCTCCAAGACTTGCGTGTCGTGGGGCGCTGCTCGCCAGAAGACAAGGACATGCGGCTGCTCAGAGAGTTGGTGGGTCGATCTCTGCACCCTGTTTCAAAGGCCATTGCCGCTGCATGGGACGAGCAGGCGACGTGGCGTGCTTTGGGTTTGCCTGCGCCGACCGGCAAACCCCCTCTTGAGGAGCTTGTTGTGGAAGAGTTCCCTGGGCGGGGGCTGCTGGGTCGAAGTCAGGGCCGGGAATTGCTCAGGGTGGGCAAGGCGTCCTTTTGTTTTCCACATGAAAGCGCTGCAGACCGGGGCGAAGAACAGATGCCGCAGGGGGATGAGCTTGCTTCCGTGGTTTGGGTGGCCTTTGCCTCTGGGGGCAGGTTGCGCTTGGAGCTTGCCGACACACCGCGTGAGGGAGCCGAGGAGTTGTTGACATGGGCGGCCCAGCAAAAGTTGGCTGTGCATGTTTGGAGTGGAGATGCGCGGGCCACGGTGGAACGATGGATCTCTCGATTTCGTTCGCAGATCCCCCACCTGCAGATTTCGGGCACTGGAGACATGGCGCCCGAAGAAAAACTCGCTGCACTGAAGAAACTGCAAGGTCAAGGGAAAACGGTGATGATGCTGGGAGACGGCGTCAATGACACCGCCGCCCTCGCTCAGGCGCATGTGGGTGTGGCGGTGCAGGGAGGTGTTGATGTGTCGATGAGCACGGCCGATGTGAGCTTGGCAACCCCCGATCTGAGCGTGGTGAAACGTTTTTTTGAAGGTGCCCAGAAAAGTGTGAGGGTGCAACAGCGGGTTCTGGCTTTGAGTGGATTTTACAATGCCATTGCTCTGGGAAGCGCAGCCGCTGGTTTTGTGCACCCCATTGTGGCGGCCCTTCTCATGCCCCTCTCTTCGCTCTCGTTGTTTCTCTTGGTCAATCGGAGTTTGAGTGGGGAGGAAGCCTGATGGAAGCGCTGCTTTTCTTGATACCAGCCAGCCTGTTCATTGCCGGGCTGTTTCTCTGGCTCTTCATTGGGGCCACCCGCTCGGGGCAGTTTGAAGATCTCGAATCGCCCGCCCAGAGGGTTTTGCTGGAAGATCATTTGGAAAAAAAAGAGGGTGAAGACGGTGCCTAGAGGCAACCTCACCTCTGCTTTGGGTCAAATTGGCACGTCTCTGTCAGAGTGGCACACGAAAGCCGCGTTTCTGAAGGGATGTTTTTTTCGCCTTCAAGTCTCTCTCTTTGCGGAAGCCCGCCAAAGGGTGGTTTGAAGGCGTTCTGCTGCGGTTGTTTGCAGAGTGAGCCTTTTGGCACTGTGCTTGCTTTGGGCGGCGGCTCAGATGCCGCTGTTGCAGATTCGGGGAGGAAAAATGGAAGCAAAGGGTCTCGTTGTGACAAAGGATCAGGTGGTGTTTGACGACAGCACCCCTCGCATGTTCATGCTGGCCACAGCGGTTTGGGGGGCCGTGGGTATGCTGGTGGGTCTTGTCATTGCCCTTCAGCTTTTTTGGCCGTTCATGAATTTTGACACGCCCTGGCTGACCTTTGGGCGTCTGCGACCGCTCCACACCAATGCTGTGATCTTTGCATTTTGTGGCAACGCCATTTTCGCGGGAATCTATCACTCCAGCCAACGGCTGTTGAAAACACGCATGTTCAGTGATGCGCTTTCAAAGATTCACTTTTGGGGTTGGCAACTCATCATTGTGATGGCTGCCATCACTCTTCCCTTGGGGTTCAATGGCACAAAAGAATACGCAGAGCTGGAATGGCCCATTGACCTGGCCATCACAGCTGTTTGGGTTGTGTTCGCGGTGAACTACTTCATGACCGTGGCCAAACGGCGCGAGAAGATTCTGTATGTGTCCATTTGGTTTTACATGGCCACCATTCTCACCATCGCCATGCTGCACATTGTCAATAACCTCGAAATACCATACGGACCGTTGAACAGCTACTCCATTTATTCAGGCACACAAGATGCTTTGATCCAGTGGTGGTATGGTCACAATGCCGTGGCCTTCTTTCTCACCACACCCTTTCTTGGCTTGGCCTACTACTACATTCCCAAGGTGGCGCAGAAGCCGATCTACAGCTACAAACTGTCTATCGTTCACTTTTGGTCGCTGATTTTTATTTACATTTGGGCCGGTCCACACCACCTGCAATACAGCACCCTTCCGGAGTGGTTGCAGTCTCTCGGCATGGTTTTCTCGGTGATGCTCGTGGCCCCTTCCTGGGGTGGTGCGATCAATTTTGTTTTGACCATGCGACAGGCGTGGGACAAAGTTCGCTCCGAACCCATTCTGAAGTTCTTCGCAGCTGGCACCACCTTTTACATGATGTCCACTTTTGAAGGACCGCTGTTGTCTATAAAAACAGTGAATGGGCTGGCCCACAACACCGACTGGGTGGTGGGCCACGTGCATTCCGGCGCCTTGGGCTGGAATGGTCTCCTTGTCTTCGGAATGCTCTATTGGGCTGTGCCCAAACTCTATCAAACCGAACTTGCTTTCAAAAAGTGGGTCAACCCTCACTTTTGGATCGCCACCATTGGCATCCTCATTTACATCGTCTCCATGTGGATCTCAGGTGTCACCCACGGGGTGATGCGCTCTCAAATGGAGCCTTCGGGGCTTTTGGCGCATCCTAACTTTATTGAACTGGTCACTTCGGTGATTCCCTTGCACATGATCCGCGCTTTTGGTGGCGGACTGTACCTGGTGGGTATGATCATGTGCCTCATCAACATTGCCGTCACCGCCTGGAGAGCACCCAAGCCCAAAGACGTGGTGATTCAGGCCAAGCCCCTTCCTCTGACTCCGCTGGAAAACAAGGAAGGTTGGGCGCGCTTTGTGGAGAGTTTCAGTCGTGTGATGGTGCCCCTCACCATTGTGGCAGTGTCCATTGGTGGTGTGCTGGAAATAGTGCCGATGTTTCTCGTGGACCAAAAGCAGGGGCACATTGCTAGTGTGAAACCCTATTCTCCGCTTGAACTGGAAGGCAGAGACATTTACATGCGAGAAGGTTGCAACAATTGTCACACTCAAATGGTTCGGCCTCTGGTTTATGAAACACAGCGCTATGGGGAATACTCTCGTTCAGGTGAATACGTCTATGATCACCCCCATCTCTGGGGCTCCAAGCGCACGGGCCCTGACCTCTGGCGCGTGGGCGGGAAGTATGGTGATGTGTGGCACTGGAAGCACATGATCAACCCCCGGAGTCTGGTGAGTGGGAGTGTGATGCCTTCTTACCCTTGGCTCGCAACGGACACCTTGGACACGAGTGGTTTGGCCACAAAAATGACGGTGCTCAAGCTCTTGGGCGTGCCGTACACCCAAGAACAAATCGACAAAGGTTGGATTGCTGTGCGCCAACAAGCCAGTGCCATCACAAAGAACCTGAAGGAACAGGGAGTGCGTGATGTGAAAGCTGACAGTGAGCTTGTGGCACTCATTGCCTACTTGCAGCGCCTTGGCACCGATTTGGCCAAAGACAAAACCACTGCAGAAAAGGAGCCAGGAAGATGATCCGCAACATCATGAACAATCCCGATCTGTGGTTTTTCACTGCAGTGGTCACGATCTTCCTCTTGACGTTTTTTGCCGGAGTGCTGTTGTGGTTGTTCCGGAGTGATGCCAAGTCATTTGCCAGACACGAGGAGTTGCCCTTCGATGACGAATAAAAAGCAGCAAGACGAATTGCGCAACCCAGGCCACAGCTTTGATGGCATTGAAGAGTATGACAACGACATGCCGAGCTGGTGGCTGAACATGTTCTACGTGAGCGTTGTCTTTGGAGTGGCGTACATGGCTTGGTACCACTTGCCTTTCTTTGATTCAAAAAGCCTTCAAGAAGAATATGAAGAAGCTGCCGCAGCGGTTTCTGTTTCGGCAGAAGAGATCCGTCAGGCTCAAGCTGAGGCTGCTGCCAGTTTTTCTTTAGAAACAGCAGTGCAAGATGCAGCTTTGGTGGCTCAGGGGGAAAAGGTTTACGCCACCAACTGCGCTTCATGCCATGCTGCAAGCGGCGAAGGCCTCGTGGGGCCAAACCTCACCGATGGATTTTGGGTGCACGGTTCTTCCTTTGAAGAGGTGTCGCGGGTGGTTGCAGAAGGAATTCCGGCGAAAGGAATGCCCGCGTGGGAAAAGATCGTTGGTCCTGATGGTGTGCAGGCAGTGGTTGTGTTCCTCAAAACTCTGGAGGGCAAAGGCGAGGGAAAACCCAATGCGAAGCCTCCTGAGGGCGAACCCGGAACACTGCAATGATTGGTGACCGTCCGCGAACCATCGGCCACAAAGGGGCTCGGGTTTGGATTTATCCGGTTGAGATGCCCGGCTTCCACAACCGGCTGCGCAACATCTGTGGTGTGGCCTTGTTGGCGGTTTTTTTTGCCGCACCTTGGGTGGAGATGGGTGGTGCTCCATTTGTTCAGCTCAGCTTCCTCATGGGCCACTTCTACCTCTTTGGTCAGCCCATTCTCATGTACGAGTTTTACCATTTTGTGTTTTTGGCTCTGCTGCTGGCGGTCACTCTCTTTATGGTCTCCGCGCTCTATGGGCGGATATGGTGCGGCTATGCTTGCCCCCAAACTGTTTTCATAGACCGGCTCTTTCGAGGCATTGAAAGATGGGTTGAGGGGCCTGCCCTTCGCCGCAAACGCAATGATGCTGGACCCCTGAGCGTTTCGCTGCTGTTGCGTAAGATCGTGAAGCAAGTCTTGTTTCTGAGTGTGAGTTTTCTTTTTGCTTGGAACCTTGTGGCTCTGTTCACCGGCACAGAGGCAGCCCTCAATTGGAGCTGGGAAACTCCCTATGCCACCTCTTTTTTTGTGATGCTGCTTTTGCTCACAGGTTTGGCCTACTTTGATGGGGCCTACTGGCGCGAGCAGTTCTGTGTGATTGCTTGCCCCTATGCTCGGTTTCAGTCGGTGATGGCTGACAAGTCCACCCGGCAGGTTGGCTATGATCGTGGCCGAGGCGAGCCTCGGGGGAAGAGGAAGAAGTCAGGTTCAAGTGAGCTTGGTGACTGTATCGATTGCGGACTTTGCGTGCGGGTTTGCCCCACAGGAATCGATATTCGAGACGGCATCAATCAACAAGAGTGCATCAGTTGTGCCAAATGCGTGGATGCCTGTCACTCCATTATGACGCAGACGAAGAGGCCCACCGGCCTCATTCGGTATGACACAGAAGATCGCTTGGAGCAGAAACAAAAGCGACCCCGTCCCTCTTTTTTTCGGCCCCGAGTGGCGGTGTACCTTCTCATATGGTTGGGTTTGTTTGGCTATGGGGGTTGGGAGTTTGTGAAGCGAGACACCTTTCACCACAAGGTGATCACTCTTTCTTCGGCCCCCTTTGTGATGTCGCAGTCGGAGTTGATGAACCACTTCTCTTTGAAGGTGGCCAATCAGTTTCCAGAACTCCAAAGCTTTGAATTGAGTATTGTTGACTTGACAGATGGCAAAGGAGAGAGTGTGGCCCGCGCAACGGCGGAGCTGAGATCTCGGCCCAGCTTGTCTGATGTGGCGCCGGGCTCTGAGGAGATCTGGCCTGTGCTCTTGGCCTTGCCCAAGAATCATGCTTCCGAAGTGGCGCAAGTGGTTTTCGAACTGCGAGCCTCTGCCAGTGGTCAGGTCAAGCGCTTTTCTCGGCCATTGGTTAAGCCCTAATTGGTTTTTTGCCCCTACGAGAGGGAGAGCTCATGAGTTTGTTGGGGAGGCGTCT
>JANQPW010000296.1 GCA_028285285.1 Silvanigrellales bacterium | reverse complement strand
GAGCTGGCATTTGCCCACTTCTTCTCCGTCTACAGCTCCCGACTTTGTGTAGAACTGACAGTTGGAGCAGAGTTGATCGGCGCCTTTTGTCCCCGCTTTATCTGGGCGTTCCGCTTTTGTTGCATCTGCGACATAGCCGAGACCTTTTGGCAAAGGATCGGTTTCCTTGACAAGCTCAAGCTTTTTTGCTTTCTCTTTCGCCTTCTCCTTTGCTAAGGCCGTGTCCATCTGTGAAAGCACCAAAGCCCCACCCGCACCCAGGGCTAGTTTTTTGAGAACATCACGCCTGGCTTTGTTCATGTTTTCGGTCATTGTTGAAACACCCCCAAAAATTGTTGGTTGAAGCGATCCGATCGCTTGAGGTTCATACCGGGCCTCTTCCAGGAGTGCAAATGCAAGTCTGAGAGCGGACTGATGTCAAGAGGTCACTTGAGAAAAAGAAAACTTTTATACCCCTTCCAAAAAAGACCAACAAACGGCTTAGGAAATGCTGCGGGTATCCGATATCACTTTTTGCATAGAGTAAACAGCAATTGGAGGAAGGGTATGTTTCTGAAACTTTTAACGGTTCTGGCTCTTGGGTCGGCGTCGACTGCCTGGGCCAATGAAGGCGTGACAACGGAGTCTGTCGCTTTCACCGTGCACAACTTGTGGATGTTGGTCGCCACCGCTCTCGTGTTCATCATGCACCTCGGGTTTGCGTCTGTGGAGGCGGGCTTTTCCCAGTCGAAAAGCACCACAAGTATTCTGTTTAAGAACATTGCTGTGCTCGCCATTGGTATTCTTTGCTATTCCCTCATTGGCTTCAACTTGATGTATCCTGGAGAGATGTTTGAAGGTGGTTTTCTTGGTTTCTCAGGCTTTGGTATTGATCCGGGAGCAGAGGGCCAAAGTGCGGCCTACAATCCAAGCTACACCTATTTCACAGACTTTCTCTTCCAGGCCATGTTTGCGGCTACCGCAGCAACGATTGTGTCTGGTGCGGTTGCCGAGCGCATAAAGCTCTCGGGTTTTCTCCTTTTTACAACTCTTTTAGTTGCCTTCGCGTATCCCATTGTGGGTTTTTGGAAATGGGGTGGAGGATTCCTTCAAACCCTCGAAACTCCCTTTTATGACTTTGCCGGCTCCACAATTGTTCACAGCGTGGGAGGCTGGGCTGCCCTCTGTGGAGCAGTGATCTTGGGGCCTCGGTTGGGCAAGTTTGTCAACGGCAAAGCGCAAGACCTGAAAAACTCTAACCTTCCCTTGGCCACAACAGGTGTCTTTTTTCTTTGGTTGGGCTGGTATGGCTTCAACGGAGGTTCAGTGCTTTCCGCAGATCCGAACCTTGTGTCTCTGGTTTTTGTAACAACTACATTGGCATCTTGCGCGGGTTTGATCTCAGCAATGTTGATTTCCTGGAAACTGAAAAACAAACCCGACATCGCTCAGGCCCTCAACGGAGCCTTGGCTGGCTTGGTTTCCGTAACAGCAGGGGCCGATGTTTTTGGCCCCTTGAGCGCTGTGCTTGTGGGAATCGTGGGTGGAGCGCTCGTGGTGGCGTCGTCTCGCATTATGGACCGCGTGTTGAAGATCGACGACCCTGTCGGTGCCGTTCCTGTGCACCTTGTCTGCGGAATTTGGGGAACTCTTTCCGTTGGCCTCTTTGGAAGCCTTGCTTCTGGGGCTCAGTTCCTGAGTCAGCTGATTGGAGTTGCTGCCGTGGGTGTTTCTGTTGTCGCCTTCTCAAGTGTCTGTTTCTTTGCTTTGCGAGCCCTTGGATTGCTCCGTGTTTCCGCCGAGGCCGAAGTGCGAGGTCTCGATGTGGATGGATTTTCAGCTGCCTACCATATTGCTGACACAACAAAGCCAGAGAATGAGTCCGACACGCAAGGTCCTGCTCAAGCCGCATAATCTCCCCTCTTTTTTGCAGAACCACACTTAGAATGGTGCTGGTTCTGCACTGGAACTCCTGTTTCTGCCGTGCTCAGTCAGCCTCAAGTCGGCGCTGGGCAAGATTTTCCTAGCCACTATGAAGGACAACTGTTGTTGGGACCCTTACCTCGGAAAGGCTTCGGCCTGGGGTGCTTCAGCAGCTGAGCTCGAAGCGCAGGGTTTCTTTAAACGGTGAGAAAACAGGGGGGAAATATGTGGGAGAGTGTGTGCGCAGTGTTCCGGAAGAAGACTTGGGCTGTGGTTTGTGCCCTACCACTCAGCTTTGTGGCTCACGAGAGTCAAGCCAACGCGGCCGACGATTGGGAATTGCATCAGCCCGATGGAGCCATGTGCGGAAATGGTGAGGCCTACGACTTCTTCATTCGTCCGGGACGATCCGACAAAATAGCGCTCGAGTTGAGAGGGGGTGGTGCTTGTTGGAGTGAATCAACATGCCTTGGGGCCGTGCCACTTGCCCTTATGGGCCCCGGTGGGATCGACCGCAGAAAAGGATTGACCTCGAGAAACCCAGAAAAATCTCCGTTAGCTGACGCCACATACATTTCTCTGCCCTATTGCACGGGTGACATTCACATAGGACGTCACATAGCCAACTACGGGGGCCGGGAAGTGGCCCATATGGGTGGCAGGAACTTTGAGCTTGTTCTCGACTACTTGAATGACGAACTCGATCTGTTTGCCGACGTGGCTGAGGTGGTGTTGGTGGGGCAGTCCGCGGGTGCGCTTGGGGTTTTGATGAATATGCCCATTATGGATCGCTACATTGATTCAGAGGTGCAGCGCACCGCTATTGTCGACTCGCCGGGCCTCCACTTTGGAGACACGTTTTGGGACAAGTTTCCCGATGCTTGGCTTGCTGATCTCGACGCAGCTATGAACGGTGTTGGTGTTGGAATTGATCTCTCAACGGGAATGGTTGCAGAGCAGATGCCTCAGCTTTGTGGCTCTCTTCCTCATTGGAACATTGGCTTTCTTCAGGCCACGCGTGACGTGGTCATGTCCATTGTTTTTGGCAACACCACAGCAACTCGCCACCGCCGCAACGTGATGTCAGACCTCGGGTTGGCAGGGCTTGGTCGGCTGCCGGCCGGAACGTGCTCGGTGTGGCTCGCTGAATCAATGGGTCATACCTTCACAGGTCTCTCGGTGAACGAAATGACAAAAACGCGTGGGGTTTCAGGATTCGAGTTCGCCCGCCGTCTTGTTGCTGGGGAAACTCACCTGTCTATTCTTCCTTGAAGAGAAGAACCTCTTCAAGCTGGCCCTGCACCTCGCACGGCGCGGCTGCTTCTTCCAGAAATTTGTCGTGAAGCCATTCGTGTGGCGGCCCTTCAAACAGCGGAAACGCCAGGGTGCGGATGCCCAGCTCTTGAGCTGTTGTGTAGACGGTTCTCAGTGCCGAACGGATCACGGGTGGCTTGAGGGTTTCATTCCAGTGCCGCCGCAAGGGCAATGAAAAAACAAACCGTGTTCCAAAAAGTGTTCCAATATCATAGACATGGACCTGGCCAAGTTGCAGTTTTTTACGCAAACAGAGGCGCCGGTACTCTTGAGAGTAGGATGGAAAAGCTTTTCCGAGTCGGTGAGAGGTCGTGTTGCGTTTCAGGCCAACACAGCTGCAAACATTCACAATGGCATCTGGAAAAGCCTCAAAGAGGTCACTTTCTAGGTACTTCACGACGCATTTTGGTTGGTTCGTCATGTGAGCCAGGGCCTGGGTTTCCGGGCCGATATTGTCGTCTGTCTGTTGTTTTGAGTTGGGCTGGAAGGCCATTGTCAGTTCTCTGTTGCCATTGAATACATGAGCATTATAGGCTCGCCTGGCGCGGAAGTCGATGCACGAATGTTCCAGTGTGAGGAGAAGCATGCTTTGGGTAGCCGGGAAAGTGTTGGTTTTGCTGGGGCTCTGCTGGGGAGTTTGCGCCGCACGAGCAGATGAACCGGCTCAAAAACAAGGCATGCGTCTGTTGGTGGCTTCTTCTCTCGCACCGTTGTTGGAACAAGTGCAGAACGACATGACGAAAGCCGCTCAGGCACCCATTCAGATTGTCTCCGGTTCGAGCGCGGCTTTGGCGCGCCAGGTTCGGCAAGGGCTGGTGGCGCATTTTTTTGTGTCTGCGCAGGAGAGTTGGGTGTCCGACCTTGAGGCTCGTGGGTTCACCTCATTGGTCATGCCTTGGTTTTCCGACTCTTTAGCCTTTGTGGTGCCTCGGAAAAAGCCTGCACGTTGGAAGAGCCTGCACCAGGCGTTGAAGCATCAGTTTCGTTTGGCTTTGGGAGAACCAGAAACAGTTCCCGTTGGAACCTATGCGTTGAGTTTACTGAAGGAACGTGGACTTTCCCTCCACAGAGAACGTCATCAGAAAGTGTTCGCAAAATCAGCGGCTGGTGTTTTGAGGCTTGTTGAGTTGGGTGCTGTTGATGGCGCGTTGCTTTACTCTTCCTTTGCGGGGCAAAGCTCACAAGTGCGCGTCGTGGAGCGCTTCGATGGGAAACGAGATCCCAAAGTGATGTATCACATCGCGCAACTTGAAGCGCCACAGTGGAGTGAGGCTCAGTCGCGACTCTGGGCTTACTTCAAAGGTCCGGCTTTTCAAGCTCTCGTTCGAGAACGAGGCTTGCAACCCAACAGCGGGGCTCAAGGAATTCGGTGAACAGTAGCGACATATGGGAGCCCGTGAGCCTGAGCTTGCAGGTGGGTGCCTGGGCAGTGCTCTTGCTCATACTTCCGTCTGCTTTTTTTGCCGGAGTTCTGCAGAAACGGGGTGCTCTTTCGTTCTCTGTAGACGCTTTGGTTCAGGTTCCATTGGTTCTTCCTCCTGTTGTCACGGGGTATGGTTTGCTCTGGCTCATGGGGCCACAAACCTTTTTTGGAAGACTCTACTCAGATTTGTTTGGAACATCCTTCGCTTTTACTTTTCCAGCGGCTGTTGCCGCAGCTGTTGTTGTGGGCTTACCCTTCATGGTCAAGTCTTTGCAGATGAGTTTCGATTCTTTGGATCCCGATTTGTGGGTTGTGACCGATGGGCTGGGCATTCCTCGATGGATTGCAGTGCCGCTATTTGGTGGCTTGCATTCACTCCCGGGCTTGTTGCGGGGGAGTCTCCTTGCCTTTTCACGGGGGTTTGGTGAGTTTGGGGCTACAGTGATCTTTGCTTCAAACATACCAGGGGAAACGCGAACGGTACCCTTGGCCATTCACACCTTCAGTGAGTCATTTGAAGATTCAGACAAGGCTTTGTTTCTGAGCCTTGTTGCGATTGCCCTTGCCCTCGCTGCAGTTTTTGCTGTGAGAAGCCTCGATTCGGGTCTTCTAGGAAGGAGGGGTGTTCGTGAAGACAAAGCCATTCCTTCGAATTGACAGGCTGCAGCACCCCTATGTTTGCCAAGGTCAACCCTTGTCACTTTGCGTGGAGGCGCCTACTGTTTTGGCGCTCACAGGCCCCTCTGGAATTGGAAAGAGCACTCTTCTTCGGGTTTTGCTGGGCACAGAAGAAAAGGCTCTGGCCTTTGCAGGTTCTTATGAGTGGTTTGGTAGAGAAGTCGAGGAATCGCGCTGGAAGGGGTATCGTCAGGGTCTTGCCTTTGTTCCGGCCTCCTCTCGACTGTTGCCATTTTTGTCGCCGTCTCAACAGATTTCGTGGGTGAGGAAATTGAGTCACCGGAAGTCTCTTGCTTCCGAAGACTGGCAAAGGATTGTTCGGGAGCTTGAACTCGATGATGTGCTGAGACGCGCCTCAACGCGAGGGCTATCGTCGGGCCAAATGGCGCGTTTGTGCCTCGCTCAGGCTCTTGTGACGCAACCGCGAGCCCTTCTCATTGACGAGAGTCTGGGACGCGTTTCACGAGACGCGTCAGACCGAGCCTTGGCGTTGCTTGAAAACCTGGCCAAGAAATGGAGTGCCTTGGTGATCTTGGTCACACACGACCCTGATCTTGCAGCGAAGTGCAGAGATCGAGTTCACCTCGACTTGCCTGGTGGCCTGCAGAGGATTTGAAGTCACATTCCCAAAAACACAACACTGAGAAGGGTGAAGCTCCACAGCATCAGCTGCGCGCCAACATTGTCATTGTGGTCACCAAACAAATGAGCCAGAACTGGAGATCGGTTTCTCTCAGAACGCTCAATCAGTGCGGCCCGAAGCCTCTCAGAATCGGCGCTGGAGTCGAGCGAAATGCCACAACTGGCGGAGTGTGAGCGCGCACTCTTCCACCACCGGCTCTTTGCCGTGAAACGATATCTTGTTCCCGAGAGCGTGACTTCGAGTTCGCCGCCTTCCACAGAAGAAAGGGCTTGGGAGAGCTTCGTGAGTTCATCAGGAAAGCCTGAAAGCCCCATTCCACTCCGAGAGATGTCGCGGATCACAACGCAGATAACCTCCTGTTCCTTGTTTGATTCCGCTGGGAGCGAGAGCCGCACGAGAGTGTCGACAGATGCGCGCGACTCGAGACGCTTTGTGGTGTGTGTTTTCAGGGAACCCACGGAATTTCGACGGTGGAGATTGTGGGCTGTGCCTGCTCCCATTAAGAGGATGAAGCTGAAAATGACCGACTCTGGCAAGCTCCAGCTGCCGAAGCCGGGAGAGCCCTCTGTTCCTTTGGAAAGCAGCATTCCAAGAGAGAGCATGAGGTACACCAAAAAAGTTGTGAAAGCCCAAGGGCTTTGGGCTCTAATGCACCAACGAAGGGTGGGCGAGCCGCCAATCAAAAGCAGGCTCTTGAGAACAAAGCTCTG
>JANQPW010000262.1 GCA_028285285.1 Silvanigrellales bacterium | reverse complement strand
CAGCTGGTAAGCATCGGCGTATGCCATTTCGGCCGCCTCAGCCTCTGTGATCATCTGTTTTTCTATGGCTTTCGCTTTGAGTTTCTCGGGGTCTAGGCCCGCCCCATCGTCGGTGAGTTGCACGAAAACCTCACCACCGCGGTAGAAGGCCTCCAGAGTGATCTGCCCCTCTTTGGGTTTGTTGTTGGCGCTTCTGGTTTCCGCATCTTCAATACCATGGTCACAAGCATTGCGAACCATGTGAATGAGGGGCTCGTTGAGCTGGTCAAGAATTTTCCGATCCACCAAGGTGTCGTTCCCGCGGGTTTCAAAGTTGACCTTTTTCTTGGTTTCTGCCGAAGTTGTGCGAACCACACGGTGAAGTGAGGTGAACAAAGTGCGCACTGAAGAGAGCTGCATTTGCAAGACAGCCTGCTGCATCTTTTGAAGCTGGTCGCTGAGTTGTGTGCAGTTGTCAACGAAATCGAAGTCGTCGGCGTATTTTTTCTTCAAGTACTGAAATCTGTTTTCTACGGTCATGAAGTTTCCAACGGTGAGCATGATTTGCTCTAGCAGCAATTTGGAAACCTTGATCAACCCGCCATCTTCGTCTTTTGTGGGGGTTTTTTCGTCTTTGGAGTTTTGAGTCGCAAGGGCCTTGTCAGACGAAGTGTCCTTCTCTTCGTCTAAGGCCGCAGAAATCATGCTCGTGAGCCGAGCCAACACAGGGAAAAAGCGCTCGTCGCCCTCCTTTCCGGTGTCTTTGAGTGTGTCAGCCACTCGTTTCATTGAGGTGAGAACATCGAGCAGGAGTGTGATCATTTCTTCTGTGACAGAGGTTTGATTTTGTCGCACGAGGTTGAGCAGCGACTCGCTGTAGTGCATCAAGTCGGGAAGGACTTTATGACCTAAGAGAGAGGAACTGCCCTTGATGTTGTGAAAAGAGCGGAAGATGGAGTTTGTGAGATCACTGTTTGAAGTGTTTCCTTCGAGCTCGATGAGCTGGCGTTCCAGTTCAACGAGTGTTGAAGCCAGTTCCTGGAGAAACGCGCCGAGGAGCTCGCGCTCAAGCTCATCCCCACTTTCCATTTCTCCGGAGTCAATGATGTCCACTGAGCACCTCCGTCCTTAGGCAGAAGGTCGCCTCACGTCACGGTGGAACCATCTCGAGCAGACAAATCCACACCTCTTTCGATTCGATCGACCTGTTCAACCCATTCGGCTTTGGGTGGCAGATCTTAAGCCAAAGGCTTTGACGTTGTGGAAAAAACTGTCCATAGTTTCGGTTGATGAATGAGCAAAAAAAGAGGAAAACGGCTATGAAACAGAGACATCCTAATGTTGTGAATGAGGCAGAAGTTCAAGGAATTCCCCTTCCTTTCGAACCCAAGTTCAAAGGAGAAATCAAACGTTTGGGGGCAGCCTCAGGGGCTCGAGCTCTGGGGTGCAGTCTCACAGAGGTTCCACCGGGGTACTGCGCTTTTCCAAAACACGCTCATTTGGGAAATGAGGAGGCGATTTTTGTCTTGAGTGGGAGCGGTGAGCTGGAAATCGGCGCCGACAAAGTTGCCGTTGAGCCAGGAGACTACATCACGCTTTTGGCCGACAAACACAAAGGCCATTCTTTGCGAAACACGGGAAGCGAAAGCCTCAGATATCTCTGTGTTTCGACCATGAAGAGTCCTGAGGTTGTGGTGTATCCCCATTCCAAAAAAGTGGGTGTGCTCGAGATGAAGGGTGAAGAGCGTTGGGTGAAGATGTTTCGTGAAGAGTCTGACGTGGACTATCTTGACGGGGAGTGACTCTTGGGCGTGAGCCGGAGCTGCGGGGCGTCTGCAGCATCGCGCAACTTTTTCACATAAAGGGTTGTGGTGTTGGGGCTGGAGTGACCGAGCAGATCTTGAATGCGGTGGAGCAGGACTCCCTGGCGGTGGAGTTCGGTGGCCAAAGTGGCCCGAAGTGTGTGTGGAGAAGGGAGATGTGTGAGCCCGGCGGCGAGGCCAGCTTTTTGCACCATGAGCCACACCGCCTTGGGTGTGAGAGCCTGGGTTTTGTTGCCTCTTTGTGAGCGCACAAAAAGCGGCTCCCCTGGTTCGGAGGGTTGTCGAAACTGCCGCAGATATGTCTGCAGCGTGTCGTCAGTGAGCGGGTGCAACAGGAGGGACTGTGTGCGCCCCCCCTTGCGCCCCACCCACAGTCGGGCATGCGCCGTGTCTCCCTTGTTTGAGTTGAGTGTGCCTCCCGGTTCAAAGTCTTCACAGCGAAGGGCGCAGA
This sequence comes from Silvanigrellales bacterium, assembly GCA_028285285.1. Lineage (GTDB taxonomy): Bacteria > Bdellovibrionota_B > Oligoflexia > Silvanigrellales > Silvanigrellaceae > JANQPW01. Next base: position 2,711 of record JANQPW010000262.1, on the reverse strand, counting down.
GCTCACTCACTCGTAGACCTGTTGTGAAAAGAGTCAGGATCACCGCCTGTGCCAAGCTCAGAGAGTTGTGCGTTCGAGTTCCAGGAGTTGTTTGAGCCAATGAGTCTTCGAGTGCTCGAACAATCAGACCGCACTCCTGAGGGTTCAGAGCACGGGTGCGGCTCTGGCGTCGCACTCGTGGTGAAGGAACGGCCGCACTGGGATCTTGGGAGAGTGCCTCTTTGCGGCAAAGAAATGCGAAAAACGACCGCAGAGCGCTCATTTTTTTTGCGATGGTTGTTTCCTGCCGGCGGCTTTTTGCAAGGCCTTTCTGAGCATGCTGATCGTCAAGCCAGCGGCGATAAGCAATGACGTGGTCTTCGGTCACTTCAGAAGGGTGAAGATCGTGAGGTGGTCTTTCAAAAAAATTGAAGAACTCTTCTAAGATCTGAAGGTAGGTGCGGCGCGTGGCGGGGCTCCGGAACCGAGCAAGAAAATGAGGAACCCAGTGAACCAGCGGAAAGCCCTGGGCAGGGGGCTGTTCTGCACCGTCGGGCTGTTGTCTCAACCGTTGGGAGGAGAGACGTGGCTTTGGAGCGCTTTTTGCCTTTTGATCCGGATTTCCCACCATTTTTCTCCCACGATCAAGACCAAAATTGCGGGCAGGATCATTTGAAAGAAGACGATCTCATACCGAGGGTACCATTCCGGGAATTGACTTTGCAGCACCAGGTTGGTGAGGTAACTGATGTAGGCGGTGAGCAGGCCAAGGCCGGTGAATCTTCCGAGCTTTTGCATTCCAACGGAAAGCATGGGTAGGCAGACAAGGCTTGCGAGGAGCGCAGTGGGAATGTCGAGGGCGATGGTTTGAGGCTGGATCGGGAGTGGGGTGATGCTTGCGGTGAGGCCCAGAACAACAAAGATATTGAAAATGTTGCTTCCCACAACATTGCCAATGGCCATGTCTGTTTCTTTTCTCAGGGCGGCGACAAAGGTTGTGGCCAGCTCTGGAAGGGAAGTGCCGATCGCTACAATGGTGAGGCCAATGAACACTTCATCCACACCAAAAAAACGGGCGAGTTGAACCGAGCCCGACACCATCCAATCGGAGCCGAGAATCAACAGGCAGAGCCCAAGAAGAGTGAGCCCTGCTTTGCGCCACAACTTCTTTTTCACTTCAGACTCGGGAATATCAACCTCGTCGTCGGCTGTTTCTGCGCTTTGGAGCATTTCTTCGATCATGGGATCATGCTTGCCCAAAGCGCGGGCTCTGCGTTCTTTCCAAATGAGCACCGCCAGGTAGGCCACCAGGCCTCCACACAGAACAAAACCCTCGTTGCGCGAAATTTGACCATTGAGCGAAAAAAGCATCAACAAAATGGAACTCACGGCCATGACTGGGACATCAAAGCGCAACAACTGGCGGTGGACCCTCAGGGGGAACACAAGGGCTGAAACCCCCAAAATGAGCCAAAGATTGGCAATGCAGCTGCCAATCACATTGCCCACAGCAACACCCGACTCTCCCTGTGCGGTTGATGTGAGCGAAACGGCAAGCTCTGGGGCACTCGAGCCAAAGGCCAGAATGGTGAGACCGACCAGCAAAGGAGAAACCTTGAAATGACTGGCCATCTGAGAGGCGTACTGAACCATCATGTCGGCCCCGTACACCAGCGTGACCAATCCGAGAGCCAGCAACCCAGCTGGAAAAATGAGCTCAGTGGGCATGTCCGTTCCTTGTGGCGCTCACTTGAAAGGCGATGGAGTTGAAGGGGGAAGAGCCAGGCTCACCAGCCACATGCCAAAAAAGGCAGCCACACACCCCAACACTGGGCCAAGGCTCAGATTCACAGCAGCTGGCCAAACACGTCCACTCTGCAGCAAGCGGCAGGAGTCGAGGCTCATGCGCGAAAAGGTCGTGAACCCGCCGGCAAGCCCCACGAGCAGGGGTGCGCGCCAGCTCTCGGGAAACCACTCGCCAACACTGAGGGAAAAGGCTCCTGCAGCAAAAGAACCGCAAATATTGATGATCAATGTGAGAGTGGGAAATGTTTCGGCTTCAGAGGGGAAGCTCGAGTCGAGCCCATACCGCAAAAGAGCACCGAGGGCCCCGAGGAGGCCCACTCCCAAACAAGTTTGCACCGTTGTCATCAACACTCCAGCTTGCGGGTCTCCGCGGTTTGCCCATTTCTACCAGAGGCTGTTGGGCACGGCAAGTCGGCTCAGTTCTGCGCCGATGAGGAGGCTGAGTGCCCACGAGAAATGAAAAGCACGAAGCCCACGACGGCAAGAGAAAGGCCTGTGCAGAAAAAACCCAAGGCAGGATAGCCTTGGAGCGGTTGGTTGTGGCTTTCAGCAATAAAGAGCCCGCCAATCAAAGAGGCGAGGCCTCCCGCACATTGTTGCACCGAAGCAAACAAACTCATAAAGCTCCCTCTTCGTTTGTCGTCGGCGAGGGTGGTCACCAATGCCATGGCGGGAACCAGACGTCCTGAAAGCAGCATCATGAATAAGGTGGTGAGAACCAATGTGAAGCTGAGAGAGCGGGCACCACTTTGGGTGATCAGCAACACAGGCAGGGTCGCCAGCAGCGTCACACTCACAAGAGTTGCGGAGTGTCCAAAGCGATCCGTGGCGCGACCGATGATCTGTGATGAGACAATGGTGAAAAGCCCTCCCACCAGATACACCAGCGGAAGGTCTGCGTTGCTCAGACCCATGTTGTGGATCAG
>JANQPW010000232.1 GCA_028285285.1 Silvanigrellales bacterium | reverse complement strand
CCAGAAAAGGGAATCGGCCTCCCAAGCTGGGCTCAGCTACCAGGCTCTTTTTCAAATGGGGGATCACAATGCGGCAATCGATGCCATAGAAGATCTGCTGAAGAACGACCCCGAAAATACCCGACTCATCAAAGACCTTGGTACCGCGCTTTATGCTGCTGCCCTCACCGACTTTGAACGAAAAGACTATGCCAAGGCCATTGAGAAGCTCCGACGCTCTCTCGCTTTGGGTAACCAGTCGGCACGCCCTGCCTTGGCTCGTGTGCTGGTCACAAAAGGGCAGACTTCTGAGGCAATTCAACTGTTGGAAGCACACTCCCAACAAAGCCAAGATCAAAACACCCTCGAGGCTCTCATAGACCTCCACATTGCCCTTGAAAACCACGAGGATGCTGACCGGTTGCTTCGGGAGTATTCTTCCCGCTCAGTTCCACCCACAGAAGTGTCTTCTTCAACGCCCCATTTGGCTGAGCCGACCGCAGCTGCGCAGCGGCAGCGAGAAATCTATGAGTCTCATCTCGAGTTCTTGAAAAGCCGTCGTGAGCGGCTCTCTCGCAAAAAGGACCTCCAGGAACGGAGTTTTGTGATCAAAAGAGACGGCCTGGAGGTCCGTTACTTTTCATCGAGGGCCGAATCTTTAGCTGAACGCGTTGTCTCGGTGCTCAGCAATAGCATTGAAAGGCTTAACTCTCGGTTTGGCAACATGCCGTGGGGTGCCTCGGTGGTGGCCTGGCTCGTGGAAAAAAAGGGATTCCAAACCGCCACCGGCGCACCTCCTTGGGCTGGAGCTCTTTTTGACGGTATCATTCGAATACCCTACTCAGAATCCTCACTGCGCTCTGAAACATCTTGGAGACATCTTCGGAAAATGATCCACCATGAGGCAACCCACGCACATCTCTATACCATTTGTGGAGATCGCATTCCCAGTTGGCTCGGTGAAGGGCTAGCGCAAGTCCACGAAGGAAAGAACCCCAGGAGCGCGCAAAGCGCCCTTCAGAACCTTCACGGCAAAGACTGGCAAAAGCTCCAACGAAATAAGGGAGAAGACCTTGATGCCCGTTTTTTCCAAATCAAAGACTCAGAGTTGGTGAGCAGCCTCTACGCACGCTCTCTGTTTTTGGTGGGTCAGCTTGAAAACAGACATGGAACAGGAATATGGAGCCGTGTTGTGCAACAGCTCTGCACAAGCGATGTTCCCTACCACGACGTGCTTGAATCGCTTTTTGGGGCTCGCACAACAGAGGCTCTCTGGGAAAAAATGCTTCCCTGATGTGATCTGGGCTCGTGACCACACACACTATGCCGCTTCCTCAGGCGCTTCTCCGGAAAGATCGTCCATGCTCTCCTGCAAAGCGCGGCAGGTTCCCTCGAAGATCATACGCTTCTGGATCACTGCTGGGGTGTATCGAACCTGATTGTTTTGGCAGCGCAACATGTTGTGATCCACAAAGACATCGAGCACTTCCGGCCCCACCGTGCGGCCACTGTCACGGCCAATTGCTTCGATGAAAGCACTGACGTCGACCCCTTCCGTCACGTTGAGCGACTTGCTCACGCGAACGAGGCTTCCCATCCATTTGCACACTTTTGCCGGAGCGAACCCCTTTTCCCCATGCTTTGCCACCTGGGTGGCAAAATTAGCAAAATCTTCAAAAACCTTTGGGCGAGGGGAGCGGATCACGGGGCCCCACTTCTTGTCGGAGAACACTTTAACCAGCCCTCCCTTCACAAAGGATTGAAAGATTCCCTCTAGGTATTCCGCTCTCTGGTTCAGAACCAACTCTGCAGACGCCGAAACCCCCTCTATGGGAAAGAGCTTCACACCTTCTTCTTCGCGGGTAAGGTGACGCATCATCACCGAATAAAATGCAGCCAGCTGCGCACCATGGTTGAGCACACCGCCTCTTTCCCGAATGAGACGGCGTTCATTGAGAACCGACCGCAAGTAGAGCTCGTCAATGTTCTTCAGGCGTGCCACTGTGTCTTTGATGATGGCTACCGCCCAAACAGGAATCTTGTCCATTCCCTTTGAAAGAGCGTCAGAGTCCATGTACTGGAGCTCCACCTTAGTGGTTGCCCTGGCTGAGGCTGTGCGGGGATCTCCATTAAACACCGTCAGTGTTCCCAGAACCTCCCCTGGGCCCAACACAGCAAACACGACCTCTGTTTCCTCGCGGCTACGAAAAACTTCCACCTTACCGCTCTGAATGAAGTACAAACCCCCACTGGGGTCGCCCTCATTAAATAAAACTTCCTGAGGCATGTAGATTCTGAGTTCTTTAGCCATTGCTGAGCCTCATGAAGCCTCAACGAGATCGGGTACGTCAATGAACTTTTTCAGCGCCTCGTATATTTCTCGCTTGTTGAACTTCGCAACATAGGCATCTGCACCGGCTTCAATGGCTCGGTCTTTGTTAACTTGCCCTGTGAGGCTTGAATGAAGCAAAAATGGCAAAGATTTAAGCTCTTCGTGGGCTCGCAGCCTTTTTGCGAGTGAATAGCCATCGAGCTGAGGCATCTCCACATCACTGATCACAGCAGTGATGCCACCATCAGCATCAAAAGACCTCAGATCCTGGAGTGCCGCCCAGGCATCCTGTCCGTTTGAAAACGAAACACTTCTCAAGCCCAACCCACTCAAGAGGCTGGTGAGGCTTCTCCGAGCTGTTGGTGAGTCGTCAACAACCATGACCAGTCCACGAGTGCTTGCTTCGGCAAGAGCTGAGGAGGCACTTCCCGAGGGCCGAGGCTTCTGTGGAAGTGAAACTGTCTGGGAGTTTCCAAAACCTGAAGTTGCACCCGGCGCTTCGATTTCGAGAAGGATCCTCTCAAAGTCAAGAATGAAGATGAACTTGGAGTTTTCAATCAACATCATGCCTGTGATGTGACCAAAAGTGTCACTTGAGGGTGGAAGAACCTTGTCCCAACTGACCCTGCGGATGCGCTTTGTTCCAGCTACAACAAAACCAGCAAGACGTCGTGAGAACTCAGTGACAACAATCTGAGAACCTTCCGATATCTCACAATCTGGCAAACCCAGCGCCTTCGCCAAATGGATCACCGGAATGGGGTGGCCCCGGAGGTTGAACACACCGAGCATTGCAGGACAGGAGGTGAGGCAGGGAACAATCTCAGGCATACGGATAACTTCCCGCACCTTCGCCACATTGACCCCATAGGAATTGTTTGCCTGGCTGGGCTCATCGTCTTCGCCAGGAACCAGCACGAATTCCACCAGCTCAAAGATGTTTGAGCCGACTTCAAACATGGGTCGCCCAATGGTTACCGTCACTTGTCGCCTCCTCGCTGATCCTCCCGCTGTATCGACAAAAAAAAGAGAATATTGAGAGCAAGCGTGCACCCTGCCAGCGGCTCGACAGATACCCCTCAGCTTGGTTACACTGAGCAAGACTTTGAAAAATAGGGAGGGGGCTGTGACTTTTGTGACAACGATTCTTGCCGCTTTGCTGGCAGGGGTTAACTATGTCTTAGGTATTTACCTCTTTATTCTCTTTGTTCATATTGCACTTAACTTTGTCAGAGCAGATCCAAGCAATGTCATTGTGAGCTTCATCTCGGCGATCACAGAGCCTCCTTGTCGCTTTCTCTTACGAAAGTTTCCGAAACTTCTGATCAACAGCAGAGCTGGCGCTGTTGACCTCTCGCCAATGGTTCTGATGGTTGGAATTGCCTGCGTGCGAATTCTTTTGGACTACCTCCATCAATACCTTCGATTTGGGGGGGCCGCATTCTAAAAAATGGGCATCACTGCTTCGCATATCCTCCTTCCCGTAGCTCTTTGCTCACTCTTCCTTTGCCGTGGCCTCCTGTTTGCTGGTGAAGGTCGCAACCAGCTCCAGCCTCTCGCTGTAAAAGAGGCTGATTCCATCAACCTGCTGGAACTTGGAACGTTTGGACACAAAGGTGTTGTTGAGGCACTTACGGCAATTCACTTTCTCGCCCAGATCGCAAAAAACTGGAACCTTAAAAACCAAGGACTCGCGCAAGATCAGTTGGAAATTGATCCTTTTTTGAATTTGCTCCGAAGGGGGGGCGGTTTTGAAACTTATGCAAGCATCGGTCTCAGCTACTTTTCTTTGGAACAGGGCGACCTGAAAAACGCCGAAATCCTGGCAAAGGCTCTGCTTGAGGGAGACCCAACCCACATACAAACAAGCTTCGCCCTTGCCTTTCTTTACCACCACTTTCTCGACAAGCCCGCCGAGGCCGGCGCACTCTACATCCGCTTAGCCGAACACCCCGAGATTCCCGAATGGGTTCGAGAACTGGGTCAAAAACTCGAGGGCACTGCCGACGTGCCGGAAGGTGACGACCTCCAACTTCCGCCAAATGTGCGTCAAACGCTTTGTGCAACGCTCACTGCATCTGCGCCAGCAGAGTCTCGAGAAATACTGCTCAAAAAGTGCTCAAACAAAAGCAGGGAACAGAAATGACAGCCGGCAACACCAACGTCCTTCAAGTTCGAGGCCTCAGGTACCACACACCTGTGTCGTGGCTCGAAAAGCTGCAACAGCAGCTTCTTCCCTCCAAGTGGCGAAAAAAAGAGCAAGATAGGTTCCTCTGGCATGTTCCTCAAGCCCAGCTCAAGGCACAAGGGGTGCAGGTTTTGGCAGGTCGAAACGGCGCAGGGAAGAGCACCCTGCTTCGCTGTCTGTTGGGCCAGCTACGCGCTCATGCGGGTCGAATTGAGTGGAACTCTGACCTCTGTGGCCCCAACCATGTTTCTTACCTCCCAGAATTCCCTATTCAGGCCTCCGGTGTGCGTGTTTCAGAATGGATAGGTTGGTACCATGCAGAACGACCAGCCGAGGTGGTGGAAAAGGCACCACCGCTCCTGAAAGAGAGTGAGCTCTCGATCGCCGACCTCCAAGACAAAAATCTTCAAGACCTCTCAAAAGGTCAGCTGCAGCGGGCCCAACTCTGGCAGGCCCTGTATTCTGTGCCCCGCGTGCTTTTTCTTGACGAGCCCTTTTCTGGACTCGACCCCTGGCATAAAAGAGCACTCGTGCAGCTTCTCGCCTCATTTGCAAAAGAAAACAGCGTTTTGATTTCAACCCATGAGCTCCCCCAACCCCTGCTTCCCCACTGCCATGAGCCCTGGGTCATCGATCCCCAAAGTCGGGAGCTTCGTGTTTGCTCATTTGAGGAGATAGCGTTGTGAAGGAAAGAAAAAAACACGTCTTGAAGTTTCTCTGGAAAGTCACTGCACGAGAGTTTTCTCGAGGGCAGTTTCTGTGGATCGGGTTGTGCGTTCAAATGCTTCTGATTCTTTTTGTTTCCTCTCTTGCCGAACTTGGTCTGGCTGAAAGTGCCCGGGTCTATGACACGTTTTCATACTTCTTCTCAACAACACTTGGTTTGTTTGTGGCATCTCTCCTTGGCGCGTTTTGCTGGGCACGAGACCATTCTAAAACCGGCCTTTGCGAAATACTCTGCGGCCGACAGCGCACGGCCGCTCAAGTCTTCATCATGCGCTTTTTTTGCTTCGCGCTTTGCCTCAATCTGTTTCAATTGAGCCTCTACATTTTTCATGCAGTTGCCTTAGGGTGGTTCTACCCGGAGCGATTCTCTGTTCCAGTGATTGCTTCCATGATCGCTGGAGGCTCACTTTACATTTCCCTTTCTCTTGCAGTGGCCATGACTCTCAGCACCGTTATCAGACCCGCTCTCGCCTTTCTTTCCACACTGCTGCTCTTTTCCCTAGGAACCCTCACGGAAGCGCTCACACATGTTTCTCATTTGGGAGCTGCGGCTTCAGAAGACAACTTAGGGCCACTCGCGCAAGCTCTTTCTTCGCTTTTTTCTTGGTGGAAACCGCAGATCCTCATCGTCTCACAAAGCCGGGGAGATTGGGTTCCCTTTGAAGCGACCACGATTGCCTTCAATGCAGCCTGGACACTGAGCTGTGTGAGTGCCTTTCTCTTTTTTGGCGCTTGGGTCGCTCAAAGGGCCCAAAAAGTGGAACGGTGGAGCTCCTAAACCCTTTTCAACGAAGGGCTGCAGTGGAGTAGTGTTGGCCCACGGAGTTCTGCTCAGGATCCATAGAGAAAATCACAAAGAGCTCGATACCCCTTCCCCTCCCCTGAATGCCCAGGCTTTCGGGAAGGAGGTTCTCGTTGCGTCGGATCACCGACATATAGCGATCAATGAAGTCAACATCCGCAAAGCGATAGAGCGAGATTCGGCTCTGCCTATCAAGTCCAAAGGCCCAGCCGCAGTGCCCGCGAACCTCTCTCATGCGCTCTCGAAAAATAAGAGACTGCTGACCAGAAATCACACCGCGCATTTCATGAAGAACTTCGTGATCAACGCTTGACTCTCCAGAGAAGCTAAAGAGCTCAGCTCCAAAAACGCCCTCAAAACAAGTTCTTCGCTCGAGATCATAAACGACAAAGCTCATGTCGATGGCATCTAGACCTCTCCCATTCTGACCCACTGATTCAAAGATTGCAGTGAAGTCCGTCACCAACTTCTCTGAAACCAACTTCACACTTGGCCTCTCATACTGCTGCCTCAAAGAATAAACAAAGAGCTGGAGATGACGGGCAAGAATGTCACTCGTGCGTCGTGAGAGCTTCTCGGAACGGGAGTGAAATCGCCATCCACAGGCGACGATCATCTCAGACTTCACTCCGTAGGCCTTCCAGCCACTGGAGTGGCGCTCCTCAGCCGAAGAGTATGCTTCCACCCTGATGTGCTCTGGGAGTTCACCGTCGAGTGCAGCACGGCTCTCAGAGAGCGCACGGTTCGTGGCCGGGGCGTGCCACTCATCACCCGACATAAACTGATCAATCAGGTAGCCCACATGCATTCCAAGAATCATCAGCTCCTGTTCCATTTCCCGCGCATTGTGAAAGTGCTCCGAAACGTCAGGCAGGGCAATCCAGCCATAGAGCTCACCATGATTGGCAATACTGATAAGTGTTAGAAAACGACTCCCTCGGGAAAAAATCCGGCCACTGCTCGCCGACTGACTTGCTCCACGCGGCTCTTTATCTGGAGACGTAGAATCTCCAGCTTCAAATGCAACGGTAGCTTCCTCAGAGGCCGAGTCGGCCACAAGAGCAACGGTTTGCTCACCGGGGTCGGAGACGACAGTTCTCTGACCGGAAACAGTCTGGCCGCGCATCAAAGACTGGTAAGAGCTGTTTGAGTCGAGTGGAACTAATTTCACGTACTCATCGAGGTGACGAGGTAGCCACTTTTTCACAACATCGGCCGAAACTCCAATGGCCGCTTCACCCTTTCCGACCCGTTCAACTCTGCACTCAAAACTGCCCGTTTTGTTGTCTTTAAGAAAGAGGTACCCGGTGTTCACCTGCAGAGCCTCAGTGGCAAGGCGAGTTGTCTCAGCAAGCAACTGATCCAGTGAGCGAGATTCCAGCAGGTTCTGCAAATTCTTCATCAGGTGGTTGAGTGCAACCTGTGTTGTTCGGCCTCTGCTTGTGAGAGACGATTTCACGGTGGTAGCGGGCAAAAGTTCCTCGACATCGACCCCATGAACACGAGACGCTGCCACAATAAACCGCTCAACAAGATTCCAGCGAAATCGTCGCGAAAGCTTCACCACAGATACGGTGTGTTCCGAAGCCCGGCCAATTTTCCGCTCAGCTGAAGACACGGCGAGTAGCGACAAGCTCAAGCACTCCACAAGCTCCGTTTTGTGCATACGCGCTTCACGAATGGACAAATCTAAATCGGTCAGCGCATTTCGCGTTTCGCCTCGTGAGTGTTTTTGCAAGGCCGTGAAGAGCAGGGAAACAGCATTGTGTTTTGATCGTGCCACACCCTCCATTTTCCGAAGCTTTAAGTCGATGCGCTCAAAGAGCTTTGCAAGAGACTCTCCCCTGGGCCACCCTTTGGGTCTGTTGAGGGAATGCGACCAAAGTGGAAAGAAAACCAGCGCAAAACGAAGGCCATCCGAAACTGGCTGGCTCACAACCTCAGAATGACTGCGCATAATCCGGCGACAAGCCTTTTTGTAAAACTTCAGGCACTCTGACTGCCTCCCTGAGACAAGTGCTAACAATGCAGCCCCAAACATCTCAAACGCGTCTCCCAAAGCCGAGAAAGAGCGCTGGCGCTGCATTTGCTCATGAGCTCTCTTGAGAGACTCAACCTTGTCACAGAGCCCAAATCTTAAAGCATCCGCAAAAAGGGCAAGAGCGGTGTATTGACCATTTTCTCCCGAGTCGAGTACACGCCGTGCATTGTTGCTTTCCAGCAACGTGTCGACCTTCAGAGCTGGAATAAGGCTCCCATCGTCCCCAGGTAAGGACAGACTGCCAACACCCTGACGATTTCCCTCATCAGCACCTTTTCTTCGTCTTCGACGATCGAGATTAGGATCTCCGTCTCGAGACGGCAAAGCAGAAGGGGCGATGAGTCTCAGCCAAGCCCTCAATCCGTATGTTTCAAAATGAAGGAGTCCTGAAGTGGGATAGTCCACTCCAGAACCCTCGGAAAAGATGTGAAGCAAACGCTCGATCCGCCCATTGGGGTAGTCATACCAGAGAGATCTCAGGCTCACCATCCAACGAAGTGACTCCTGATTTCCCTCCGCGCGCAGATACTTCTCAATTCTCTCCACTTCACGATAAGCCGTTTGTACATTTCCACGGCGCAACGCAAGCGCCCCATTCAATACCCGGAAAATGCAGGACCACTTGCTCAGCTTCTCTCGGTGCACACGCAACCTCATCGCATAACAAAGAGATTCACCCATCTTGGCCTCACATCCATGGAACTGCGACAGCAACATAAGAGACAAACAGTGATGTGCTTGCTCGACCTCTTCTGACTTCCTTTTCTTCAGTCCCCAGCGTGAAAAGATGCTCCCCAGAAAGTCACTAAGAGATCTGGAGTGTCGACTACCAGCGAATACAAAGAGCACAGAACCAAGGGCGTTTTCCAGCCAGCCCACAAGGGGGCGCATATTTGTGCGCAAGATCATCCGAGCCATTTGATAGGCTTCATTGTGCCTCCCCAGACTCAACTGGAGCTGAGCCCAATAGAGTTGAAGCTTTTCTTTTTTCTTACGATCGTTGGTCATCTCGACCAACTGCTTGCACACTTCGCTGGCCGCAACCAAGTTTCCTTGCGCGGCATAGATCATGTACTGCGCTTCATGAACCTCTTTGAGGAGCTGGTTTCGGTCACGCTGTTTTTCAATTCCACGGATCTTTGTCAGAGCCTTTTCAATGTAGTACCGGGCAAGGTTGTGCTCAAACATGTTGATGCAAATGCGAACTGCTTTGAGCAGACCGATGGTAGCCTCTCGTGGTTCAAAAAGCTCTCCGGCGCCATCGATGTGCTTGGCCAGTAACAGAATCTGCGCCCTCTGAGGGTTCCGAAACAAGTATTTGATCCGTTTCACCAAAAGAAAGTGGATCTTTTGCCGCTCTTTGCGACTCACCTGAGACAACAACGAACCTCTGAGTTTTTCATGTGAGAGTGAAAAACTTCGCCTGACCATGGGAAGGTTCTCGTCTCCTGTCTCAACCAACATTCCCCGCCGCACCAATGCTGCTATTCGGGTTTCAAGCTCTGCTCCGGAAAAGTCACTGTCAAGCTTAAAGAACTCAAACTCACAAGGCTCCTGACATATTGCGGAGATGATCAAAATCCTTCTGTCTCGACCTTCCATTGTGCTCAGCGAAGAAATCAACGTTTCTATGTTGAAGAGCTCAACGCTGATGCCTGACAGCCGAGGGTAGTCGATTCGAAACTGACGCCAACGGTTTCCACCTTCCACGGAAATGAGTGCATCCTGGGAAATCAACTGCTTGACAAAGAGTTGCAGCTGTAAGGGGGAAGAGTCAGTCTTCTTCTGAGCAAAAGTAACAAAATCAGTTGTAACGTTACTAATACCCAAACGACTAAAGTATTCTGAGACCAGTGCTGCGTTAAAGTTTGCAATCTCCAAGTTGTGGAAACGTCTTTTGAGCCCTGAGAGTTTCCGCAGGAGGCCCTCGAGCATCTGATTGTGATGAGGTAGGTTACTTCGCATTGTCAGAACAAAACTAAAGTTCACTGAGGAATTCATTTGCTCAATCAAAAACTGAAGCAGGGCGATGGTCGCAGAGTCAATCACATGAATATCATCAAGCAGGAAGACCAGCCGCCGATTTTCTCCACCCACAAGCGAATCAAAAAGCTCTTTAAAGGCCTGATTGAGGCGGTTAGAAGGAGTGTGATAGGTCTGATCTGCTGGCGGAGTGTCAGGCTTCTCAGAGAAATCGAAACGATCACTGTCGGCAAGAAATGGTCGCAGCGCTGGAATGAGGCGCGCCAGCTCCAGCGCAACGTCTCCTGTTTTTTGAAGCAACTCGTCTACGAATCCACGATACTCGGAGGACTGATATTTTTCGAACTGAGTCAGATAGTCGTTCACAGCCAAGGAAAGTGCCTGATACGGCAGTGCCCTCTCAGATTCGCTGAATTTAAGATAAAGGTAACGAGTGTTCCACTTCTCAAGATTCAGACGCAGCTCATCCATACAACGGCTCTTTCCAGAGCCGACACCGCCGCTCAGCAGGATCCACGAAAGCCTGGCCTTTTTGCGCTCAATGCCCAATGTGTTGAGCAACCGTGCTGAAATTTCCTCACGCCCAATGTAAATGGAACGAAAGCGCTGCATCAGATCTAAGTCTTTTTGCGCTAGGTCAAAGGTCTGAATGCGCCCAAGATCGCGAAGATCCTGTCTCACACGCTTGAGATCGCAGCCCAAACCAAAAATCGACTGGTACCTTTTCGCGGGATCTTTCTCGAGGCAGCGGCCGACAATCCCTTCAAGAACGGGGGAGACATCCCTCCCAAGGCCCTGCGAGAGGGTTGGAACGGGATCGTTCACATGCGCCGCAGCAATCTCATCTGCAGACGACCTCGCAAAGGGCAAGCACCCTGCCAGCAACTCGTAGGCAACAACCCCGAGGCTGTAAATATCAGAACGATGATCGATCGATGTCTGCAGGAGGCCCGTAGCTTCGGGAGACATATATGCATAAGTTCCTACAATTTCCGATCTTTTCGAATCTTCTCCCCCTAAGGCTTGAGGAGAAAGTCGAGCCACACCGAAATCCACCAGCTTGATTTGAAAGCGACCTTCATGACGCGGGCCCTTTTCACAAACGAGAATGTTTTGAGGTTTGATATCGCGGTGCTCGATGTGGTGTCCATGAACATATTCGAGAGCATCAGCGGCTTGAATCAAAACATCAAGAATTTCGGGAAGACTCAAACTCCCCCCGCGGTTTCGAACGTGCTCTCGGAGGTTGGACCCTGCAACCAATTCCATCACAATATAGTAACAAACATCAACAGTTTCAGCCAGTTCGTACACAGTGACGATACCAGGATGGACGAGCTGGCTCATCAGAGAGGCTTCTCTTTGGAAGCGTGCATAATCTTTAGGCTTCATGGATGGATGTTTGTTCAAGACTTTTATGGCAACGGGTCCCATACCTTCGGAGCCAATTCGCACGGCGCGGTAAACCGCTCCAAAGGCTCCCTTGCCAATTTCTTCAATCAGCCGGTAGGTGTTGTCTAAGACCTTGTCTAGCAAAAGTAACCCCGATCTCAGATGCTTGGTTCAAATCAGGCTTCAAGTCGCCTCTAGCCGCTTGTGTCATCGGCCCAAAACAAAGCCAGCAAGCCCTCAGTTTTTGACCTGTTGAGTTAATGACAGGTCCGATTCTTCCGATAGGCATCGAGTTGTTTGTGGGAGGTGTCAACTTGCTGAATATCAAAAGTATCCAAATACATTTCGCAGCAGCAGGAAGAAGACGGAGCAGCTCCCTCCTTGGGCTTGCCTTTTCTCTCGTGATCTCAGGGTGCGGCTCGGAGTCTCCTGATGAGCTGATTGACGGCGAGCTCCTGCCCCACGAAGGCGAACGAACCGTGGGGAGCCAACACCCTCCAAAAACACTCAACCCTTTTGATCCGTTGACAAAACACCTTGAAGAAAGCATGCCCTCAGAGTTGGTCCATGCACGCATCGATGGAGCTGGCATTCTCAGCCTGACCTCCAGCCTCGGCGAGGCGATTCCCACTTCTTTTAGCCTCGAAACACCGCGAGATCTTCTGGATCACTTTGGTGTCGGTTTTTCATGGAAAAAAGAGAACCACCACACCCAGACCCTTGGCCTCAGCAGAGATCCTCACCAACCCAGAGTGGAGAGGCTCCAACTGCACTTTCAAGGTATTCCGGTTAAATCTGTGGGCGCCATTTCTCGCTCGGAATGGGGTCAGACCACCTGGCTCCATGCAAGCATACCCCATTGGGCGGGGCAAAACCTGGTTTCTGGGTGGCAAACACCTCAAAGCGCAACTCCTTTTTCATTGAGTGCTGAAGAAGCACTCACGGCCTATTCTCAAAGCACTGGATACGCAGCGCGCCACTTCAGCGAACCCAGCAAAGTCTATGTGCCCAGCAAAACCCAACTCCGTGCCGCTTATGCTTTTGTGGTGGGTTCTGATGTGGAGAACCTCAATGAGTCCCCCAGCGTTCCGCTGCAGGTGTACCTCGACGCCGACACCGCCACGGTTCTGGAACAGTTCCCGATCGCTTTTCACGTGAACGGCAGCGCCCGAATTTTTCGTGAAAACGACGTGGCATCTCGTGCCGAAGGGCTCCAGGTTGTGGTCTTACCGGACCTGGTCGACACCGGCTCCACCCTCAGTCACCCTCTGTTTGACGTGAAAAACTGCAACCTCAAAGTTGTGAGCAGTAAGTGTGTGTTCAGCGCACAGGCCGCGGCAGGCGGTGATTTCACGACCGTTCAATACGAAAGTTCCAACTACGACGAAGTGGTGGCCTACTACGCCATCACACGCGCCATGAATTGGTTTCGCAAACTGATGGGCAGCGACACGGGACAGTTCGCAGCTGAGAAGTCATGGAACGCGTTAAGCCTCGACTTCGGCTTGGGGGCAACGGCTTCCCAACGTCTCACGGTCTACGTGCGTGCCCTCAGCGCCCAGGCGGCTGGAGTCTTTACCCTCGACAATGCCGTGTACCTCCCCGCTGGCCCCCAAGGGATCAGTTCTCCAGAGATTCTGATTGGATCGGGGTGGGAATCGGAACAAGCTCCCAACCGCCCACGCAGCCTCCAATACCTTGGCAAAGATGCTGACGTGGCCATGCATGAATTTGGACACCACATTATCTACCGCACCATTACTGAAATTCGCGGACAGAGCCTGGCAATGCACGAGGGCTTCGCAGACTATCTCACCTACGCCATCACAGGGAACAACAAGCTTGCGGAGGGAGTTGTGGCAACAGGGGCGTCTTTGCGCTCCGCCACTCGACGTGGAACCCTCTCAGAGTATCCACCGGCGACCACCCCTCCTCACACCGCCGGCGAGTTTTGGAGCACCGTCCTTTGGGACATTCGAGAGTCGATGGGCGAGTGGAAAGATGGCTTTTACAAGTTCGACAAGATCATGTGGCACGCCATCGATCTCATGGCAAAGAACGAGTCGTACTATGGAGCCATCAACGCCCTTGCAGGGGCTACCGACACCTTCGCTCTGGCTGCAGGCGACGATGCCGTGAAACTCAAAGAAACAATGTTCGCTCACTTTTACCAGCGCGGCTTCATCAACGCTCCTGAAGGAGACGGTGCTTTGCCATCCGCCACTGTTACACTTTCCAGCAGCACCCCTCCAGCAGGACTGTCGAGCTCAAGCGAGACTCCCACGCAGGAACCAACCCGATCGTCTTCAAAGAAAAGCGGCCTCTTTGGGCTCTCCTGCACGGTGGGACAGCATGGTGGCCAGAGCCGAGACATTGGGCTTCTCCTGCTCGTTCTTTTGCTCTTTGCCCCCCTGGCAAGGCTCCCACGGAGATCACCGCAACCCGTGGAGCTCCGTTCTTCCCAACGTCGAGACTAAAGTCTATTTGATCAAATAGTTACACACAAAACTGCAGTGTTTCCTTGTTCCTGTCGATAAGGCTATAAAGCAAAAGTAGCGGAGACTCGTGCACCCTGCTGTGCACGAGAGGAAGAAGAGAGAGACAATGATGTCACACAAGATCCCCACAAATGGACCCGGCTCTCAGAGGTTAACAACACCCGTCGCTTTCCTCTTTTTGAGCGCAACAGTGGCATTGGGAACAGCTTGTGGCGGAAAACACCGCAGCATGGAATCTCTTGCGGGGAGTGATGCCCAAGGCAGCGTGACGAGTTCCACACTCAAGTCAGCCGCGGAGTCTCAAGGGGCCAAAGCATCGCAAAACCAGCAGGCTGCCGATTCATCTTCTTCAACACCCGCAGCACCCTCGTCTGTCCAGGCCAACTCTCTCGGTCTTCTGGAGTTTGGTCTGGAGTCCACGCACAAACTTGGCAAAACGCTCTCTCATTTTTCCCGAACCGTGCGCATCATTGGCCGCACATCTGATTCAGATACCTTTTCCATTCACCTCGACAATGGAGATCGTTTCTCGGTCAACACCAGTCAGTCTCCATTGAACGCAAGCTACGTGGAAATGGACGCCCGCCATCAAAATCTCGGTGCGAACAACACTGTGATTGATATGGGCTCCGGAGGGGCCTGGAAAATCAACGCAAGCTCGGCAGCACTGATGAGCCCTTCCGGTGAGCAGACCTTTGTTTTCGAAGACGATGACGCAAGCGCTGGTCAGGAGCAGAAGCTTCTCTCACTCAGCTCCAACCAACTCATCATCCGTGCAGGGAGTTCCATCTATAGCTTTTCTGTGCAATCAGGGAGTCGTCTGATTTCCAAGATCAGCCTCCCCGAAGAACTTCAAAAAGAAGTGCTTGTTGGCGCAGGTTATTTTGTGGACAGCCCCAAAACACTCTGGCTCCT
>JANQPW010000226.1 GCA_028285285.1 Silvanigrellales bacterium | reverse complement strand
GAGAACGCAGTCTGATCTTATCACTTTTTGCAGCACGAGCCCGAGCTGAAGGAGTCGGAGTCTTGGCACCTCGAGGCAATTTTTTCAGAGATTTTAAGTTTGAAAAGAGAGCCAAGACTTCTCCCGCAAGCAGGGGGGCGGGTCCGAGCTGAACACTTTGATCTTGGTTGCTCCTCAATGAAGCGCTGAAAGTCAGAGCAATGTTGTCGGCCACAACCAGAGAATGGCCCCGCAGTTTTCGAGACAAGCCATTGCGGAAAAACACAGGAACCTCTGCTTGCACAAGGTACCCGTGTCGAGAGTTGTAGAGGCGCTTGCTGCGGCTGTCCACGAGCACCTGCACAAACTTGTTGCGAAGCTGGAGGGAGTGGATCGCTGTTGCAATTTTGCCGTCGGTGAGTTCGGGAGTGACCACAAGAGCTCGATATCTCGCCGACTTGAGGAAGCTAATGATCTCCCTCTGTGCGGTGTCATATGAAACAAACGATTTTTCACTTTGCCAAGATTTTACAGATGCCGCTTTTGTTGAGTCTGGCCGGGCTACCGCACACGGAAGAAAACAGGTTGTGGAGAGGATGACCGTCAGAAGAGTGACCGCAGTGCGGTTCTCATTCCTTTTTTTGCAGCACACACGCGTAAAACCCATCAATCTTATCCTGATTGCCCGACATGACAAGAAGGTCTCCAGAAGAGCTGAGATACTTCCTGTAATAGTCGTGGATGCGAGTGTTGAGGTCAACCCGTGAAAAGTCTGGGTGCCTTTCCAGGAAATTTTCCATTTGCATTTCAGTTTCTTCGGGTTCAAACGAGCAAACCATATAAATCATTTCCCCGCCCTTGAGCAGGCGAGGGGCCAGGCCATCGAGCAAGCGTTTTTGTTCAGCAGCGCATTTGGCCACATCAGGCAGGCTGCGGTGCCATTTGATCTCGGGGTGACGGCTCATCACGCCCATCGCTGTGCAGGGGGCATCGAGCACAATATGGTGGAAAGTTGTGTCACCGAAAGCCTCTGTGGCATCGGCATGGGCCACTTCAAAAGACTCCTCAAGCAGCTGCAGCCGGTTGAGGTTTTCATGCAACACGGGAAGCCGCTTCTTGGCTGCGTCGCAAAGGAAAAACGACACTCCTGTTTCGGCTTGATCCCACACGGCCATGGCCTTTCCGCCAGGAGAGGCACAGGCATCCAGCACTCGTTCTCCTTTTTTGGGACGCACCAGAGAGGCTGCCAACTGAGCCGATTCATCTTGAACAATGTAGCAACCCGCTTGGAAAGCCTCACATTCTGCGAAGCGGGGAAGTTCCTCTACTCGGAGTGATGTTTTCAGCGGACGCCACTCGGAGTGGATGCCTTGAGTGCGGAGGAGGAAGGTGGCAAGGTTTTCTTCGGTGGGGAGGGACCGCTTGTTGATTTGCCGCAGGGTTTTCATGGGTGGCCGATTGTGGCTTGTGAGCACATGATCCAGCCGATCTCGTGGAATGTGTTTCATCCAGCGTTTGATCATCCACTCAGGATGGGCGTGGTGCATGCTCAAATAGCGCAGCGTGTCGCTCTCTTTGTCTGGCTTTTGGAAGTACTCGGCCTTTCGTGAAACCCGACGCAAAACCGCATTGACGAGGGAAGAAGCAGGCGCAGCGCCCACCAGTTTCGCGGCTTCAACGGTTTCGGCAACAGCTGCTCGATCAGGCACTCGGTCCATATAAAAGATCTGGTAGGTGCCCACCCGCAGCGCGTTGGCCACTCGAGGGTCGAGCGAGGAAAAAGGCCGATCGATCATGTGGGACAGAATCCAGTCCATTTTTGAAAGCCAACGCAAGGAGCCATAGACCATTTCATAGACAAACGCCCTATCCAGAGCGCTGAGAGATGGTCGGCTCTTGAACAGTCGGTCAAGAGCCACATCCGCGTGCTGTCGCCTGTGTAAAACATGTGACAACGCATCTATTGCGATGGAGCGAGTCAAAGCCCCTGATTTAGTAGACATAAGTGCTCTCAATTGCTGAAGCCATCCATTCCCACACCGATCGTGCAGAATGTGTGCCAGTGTTTCCGAGGGTCACCTCAAAGATCCCTCTAGACAGTCGCTTTTTCCCGTTCCAAAGTTGGTTGTAAGCTCTCAAAAAAGCCGCAACTGTGGCACTTCCAGCGAAACCCCAGGTGCCCATGACCGCACTGGGCGCATCTTTGAATTTGCATAGCAAGGCCAAGGGCTTGTCGGCAATCAAAATCGATCTTTTCATCGCGATTTTTTGGGTTTATTTTCTTCTCGCTGTCCAGTTTGACAGACAGCTCTGCTGCCCATTTGTCTGAGGCCGCCGGAAAGGCAAGGCCAAGGGTCGCATGAAGCTTGTTGTCGCTGTGGAAGTGTTCTTGTTCAAAGAGTTGGAAAAGGCAGAGCTCACCGAGGTCTTGCCAGAGCAGTCGTTCGGGCTCCCCAAAGCTCGAGCGGATGAGATCAATTTGCACAAAGGCGAGATCGAAGCCCTCCTGGGGAGAGTCAACGACACTGATGAGCTCGAGCAGCTCAACCAGGGGACGCACCGCAGGAGCCAAGGGGAGCCCTCGTTCTCGTTTGAGCCGAATTCGCTTTTGAATCTCAGCAAAAAACGTCACCCAGAGCTTGTCTGTCTCTTGACCAGATTGGTTGAGTGCCTCTGAGAAGGATGCCAGTGCCTGAGTGTGTCGCACGCGCAGAGATTCGGGTGCCAAACGCTTTGCTTGTTTGAGTGCGTCGGCAATGAAGCGGAGGTGTTCCGCCTTGGGCTCGGGTGTGCGGATCATCTGTTCCACCTCCTCGCAGAGCTGGTGGCAATAGCCCATGGCCTCGTGGGGCTTGAGCAGACCCTGAAAGCTCCGAAGGGCCTGGAGGTGCTCACGAGGCTTTTCGGCACGCAGCGCGAGTTCGGTTCTGAGTCG
>JANQPW010000222.1 GCA_028285285.1 Silvanigrellales bacterium | reverse complement strand
CTTCATGGCCATGACACGCTCAACCTTGGGCAGGTTTCTGGCAGGTGTTGTGGTGAACCCTGTGGCGTCGCGCAACGGAGGTTGGTTTTCTCTGCCACTCTATGAGGTTGTGACTTTTGGGGGGCTCTTCGTCCTGCCATTGTCTCTCTTGAAACCCGATCGCCACGCTCTGGCCGGTGCGATCCGTTTTCACATTCCAAATTCAGAGAACGCCTCCGGCGAGTCCTGAACCGGCTCCAATTGTCTGTTTACATTTGGTGAGATGTTTCAGAGAAGAGCGCATCTTTGTTGATGTTATCGTTCAACTTTCAACAATTTTGTGTTATGCAACTCTCCCATTGGCAGGCAAAGCACAATGAGAGGGAGTTGAAATGTTGTCACCCAATAGTCTTTATCCTGAACGGAGTGTCCGCACCATCGATCGGCCGGTGGGGGAAAGTGGGAATGCAGCACGCGTTCCGGAATACTTCGGAAAAAACGTGTTCAGTTCAAAGGTTGTCGAGCAACGCCTTGAGAAAGGCGACTTTGAAGCCTTTGAGCGGGTTCGCTCCGGTGAGGAATCGATCAATGAGGGGCTTGCAGGACGACTCGCTCAAGCTGTGAAAGACTGGGCAACGGAACAAGGTGTTTCACACTATTGTCACTGGTTTCAGCCGCAAACGGGTATGACGGCTGAGAAACACGATGCCTTCATTGACTTCAATGATGAAGGTCACATCATTGAGAAGTTTGGGGCCTGGTCTCTCATGCAAGGCGAGCCCGACGCTTCCAGCTTCCCTTCTGGTGGGATTCGCTCCACATTTGAGGCAAGAGGTTACACAGGATGGGACCCTCGTAGCCCCATTTTCATTCTCGAAAATGAGAACGGAAAAACTCTCTACATTCCTTGTGTCTTTTTGGGTTATCACGGTGAGTCTCTTGACTTCAAAACCCCCCTGTTGCGTTCCGATGATGCCCTCAAGGTGGAACTCAACCGTCTTCTCACTTTCTTGGATGAAGACACCACGGGGCTTCATTTCGACACCACCGTTGGTCCGGAGCAAGAATTTTTTGTGATCGACAAGCAATTGGCCATGCAGCGTCCCGATTTGCGGGTGGCGGGTCGAACGGTTGTGGGTAAGGAGCCCGCGAAAACTCATGAGCTGGATGATCACTACTTTGGCTCCATCCCCACACGTGTCCAGGCCATGCTGAACGAGCTAGAGCTCGAACTTTATAAGGTGGGTGTTCCTATCAAAACCCGCCACAATGAGGTTGCTCCTTGTCAATTTGAAGTGGCTCCCATTTTCGAAACGGCCAATGTGGCCATTGACCACAACCAGCTTTTGATGAACCTGCTCAAGATTGTGGGCGATCGCCACGACTTCAGTGTTTTGCTCCATGAGAAGCCCTTTGCGGGAATGAATGGAAATGGCAAGCATGTGAATTGGTCGGTGAGTGACAACCGCGGGCGCAACTATCTCGATCCCGGAAAAACCCCCCATGAGAACCTGCTCTTTCTCACATTCTTGAGCGGCGTGTTGAAGGGCATTTCCGCCCACGAAGAAGCTCTGAGGGCGTCGATCGCCTCTTTTGGAAACGATCATCGGCTCGGTGCAAACGAGGCTCCCCCAGCCATCATGAGTGTGTTTTTGGGAGACGTTTTGTCTCGGATCATGTCGGGTTTGGAAGACGGCAAGATTGTGAGTGTTGGTGCAGAGAAGGCTTTGCTTGATCTCGGTGTGACCGGCCTGCAAAACCTTCGAAAAGACAACACCGATCGCAACCGCACGAGCCCCTTTGCTTTCACAGGGAACAAGTTTGAATTCCGGGCTGTGGGATCAAGTGCTCCCATTGGTTATCCTGTAGCCGTGCTCAACGCGGCTGTGGCCTCTGGGCTGAGAGATCTCAACAACCGTCTGGATCGGTTTAAGAACAGCGGCGGTCAAGTTTCGCAGGAAAAAGTCTTGGAAGTCCTCAGTGAGCTGGCGCGCGAAACCAGGGCTGTGCGCTTTGAAGGTGATGGCTATTCTGATGATTGGAAAGCTGAAGCCGAGAAACGCGGCCTGTCACACAACCGAAACACCCCGGCTGCCTTGGCTGGTTTCTTAAAGCCAGAAGTGCATTCTTTTCTCGTGGAGCAGGGAGTTTTGAGTGAGAATGATGTGAAGAGCCGCATCTTTATTCAAACCGAGCGTTATGTGAAGCACCGTTTGATTGAAATGCGTGTGGCCATTGAAATGGTGGAAACCGGCATTCTTCCCTCTGCATATGAATATGTCGGCTCATTGACTGAAAGTGCCCACAAGCTCAAAGAACTTGGTGTTGTGAACGTTTCTCTTGATCAGCTGAAAACCGTTGCTGATCTCACCAATGCCCTCGTCAAGAGTTTGGAGAGTTTCAAAACGGCGGTTGCAAAGGTTTCTGGTGATGAAGCACTTGAAGAGAACGTGATTTTGCAAACAGCCCATGTTGTGGCCGACGAGATACTGGTGAAGCATGAAAACATGCGGGCCGCGGCAGATTCTCTGGAAGCCGTTCTTCCAGCCCATCTCTATCCGTTCCCGACCTATGGAGAAATGCTCTTCAACTCCTACTAAAAGTGGCTTTCTAAGGGCAACCTTCGTTGGCGGAAGGCGCAGTGTGCAGCAAGACACGAACATAAGCCTCCGCCGCCTCGATCTTCACTTCACGAAGCCAGCAACAATATCACTCGCGGCGTAGTCGGCTGCAAGGTCTCCAGTGGGGGCCTTTCGGATGACGGCGAAGTGGAGGCACCACGCCGAACCACAACCTGCGCTCGGTTTCATGTCCACATTTTCTGC
>JANQPW010000199.1 GCA_028285285.1 Silvanigrellales bacterium | reverse complement strand
CCTCGACACCCTTGGGAGGCCCATCTGCGAATTGGCCGGAACCACCTGCACAATTCGACCAGCCACCACTGGTTGCCGCACCGGTGAGTTGCTTTCGGCCTATGATAAAAACGACTGCTCCATTGCTTGTCGCACTGTCTGCCCTCCAAAACAGTCCTGTCGCGTGGTTTGTACCCCTGAGTGCCGAACAGACGCTCGGGTGAGATGTTGCAGAGTTTCACGATAGAAAAATGAACGAGAACAGGCCACCCGAAAAAAAGAATTCACGCGACAACAAGGGAAACAAAATATCTCCTCCTCCGCCTCCTCAACCCGGTGGGGAGCAGCGGCAAACGGAGCGCAGAGCAAACCCCGACCGCCGCACTCAAAATGGACGCCGGCAACAGGGAAAAGACCGCAGGCAGTCTCCTCAGAGTCCAGGGCTACATTTTCCGGAAAGGAGGCTGGGAGATCGTCGTGCTCAAAAAAGCCGCCGCAACAACCCCAACAGACGTTCAAAAGGCAAACAACAGCTCACTCACAGGGGAGCAACGAAAAGCAAGAAAGAGCTGAGTTGGGAACTCTGGAAGCACTACCCTCGCGCCTTTGTGGTGTTTTGCTCCCTTATAGGTTTGTTTCTGCTGACCGCACTTGCAGTGCGCATTTACATAAACACCGACACCTTTGCCAATGAACTGAAATGGTACATTCACGATACACTGGCTGACAGGGAGCAAGAGACCCAGATTCGGATTGGTTCAATCAACGCTCGGGGCTTACTCGGTTTTGAGGCAGGACCTATCCATCTTCGCCACCCCATTAACCTTAAAGAGGGAGCAATCGTTCGCTCTCTTCGAGTGAGTGTGGGGGTTCTTAGCCTCAGACGGCTCCAGCTGGGGTGGAAAATTGAAGTCGTGGGTGAAGACGGCTCAAGGGCACTCTTTGAGTTTGAGCGGAGCATCACCCAACTCTTTAGCGAGCTCTCCTACGGCGTTCCGCGAAAGGTGAAATTGAAAGACTTTGAGCTGAACTATCTGGGAAAGCTCCTGTTCCTCGACGATCTTGAGTCGGTCGGCAAAACAAAATTTCACATGGTCAACAGCAGCAATCTGGAGTTCACAGATCTCGACGCGACAAAAGAAAGATTTCGATTTTCTCTGTGGGGGAAAGTCAGTGGTGAGGCCCGCGTGCTTGAAGATCCCTCTGCCGAAACAACCCGATACCGTGGACGGTTTGAAGGTCAAGTTGACCAAGTCGCTCTGGAAGTGACCAAAAGCACTGGGAGCTCCGTGGCTCGGCATCGACTGCAGTTCGCAGCAGCTCCCCTCAACGTCGTTCTTGAAAATGGAGAGCTCCATCTCCGCAACCCATGGGTTTTTCAATCTCAGCACCTGCGCTTTGATGTCTTAGGCCGTGTCGGTGTAGAATTCGACCAAGAGACCAAACTGAATCTTCGCCTGCGGTTTCAGGCACATTCAACCAGAGGTAAACTCATGGTACAAGGCTTCATCCGCGATTTAGGCTGTAAAAACCAGGTTGCATGGCGCGGCAAAAAGTCAACAGCAAGGGTTGTGCTCAGTGGAATTTACGGAAACCACAAATGTCAGGTGCAGTGACCACCCCTGCCAGTCTCTGGGACAAACTGGCCCAACTCCGCCACTATCCTGAGAACTGTTGGGCCACTTTTTTTTGGCTCTACTTTTGTCTCGATGTTCCCTATAAGATCTTCAGATACGGCCTCTATGACGCCCTCTGGTATTGCGACTTTCTTATGCTCATTGCATCGTTCTGTTTCCTTCTTAAGAAGCCCTGGCTCTATTCGGCACTCCTGGTTCAATGCTCCGTTCTACAGTTCACCTGGCTAACAGATGCCACGCTGTTCTCTCTTTTCAGTATCCCGTTCTCCTCAGAGACCAACTACCTTTTCACGGGAGACCTGCCCTTTTTTGACCTTATCCTCACCCTTCGCCATTTCTTTGTAATTCCGGCGCTGCTCTATGCATTGAGCCTTCGAGAGTTCCACTTCAGGGTTTTTCCTGCTCAACTCTTTCACATTGGCATTTATGCTCTTGTGCAAGGAGCGGCTCTGCTCCTCACTGAGATCGAACAGAACGTTAGCTGCGCATTTCAGCCCTGCTGGGACAATCTCTTCTCACTCCAAGTAGCAGAGTTTGACAGTGTTCTCGCGTACCAAGTCGTCTTTTTCTCGGCCCTGCAAGGAACTCTGTTTGTTTTAGGCTGTCTGGCTTTTCTGTTCCGCAAAAAAATCACCCAACACAGCCTCAAAATTGCCATGTCTGTTGTGAGCGTTGGATTTTTGATCAGCGCCATTGCGGTCTGCTTGCGCTGGGGAGTCGCCTGATATGAGCTCTGCCACGGCAAACCCGCTTCCAAAAAATCTGCTCCTCTTCATCGTTTCAACGCTCAGCATTTCTTACGAACTGCTGATTGCAAAAACCTTGGTGACTTTCACCGACAATGTTCCTTTGTGGAAGTCGATCACGATTGCTGTGTACATTGCCGGCCTCGGTTGGGGAACCTTTCGAGCGTTTCAATTGCCCCACGGAAGAAGAATAGAAAATCTCTTCCGTGTGGAGTTGGCTCTTTCGACTCTTGGCGCAATGGTGGTTCCCGTTCTTCTCTTCGGCCACATATGGTACCGGATCACCCTTTACCCACTCGCCGACTTTATTGACTTTTTTGGCCTCAGACCCCTCGATGTCTTTTGCATCCTGGCTCAATTTCCAACCCTTCTTTTAGGGTACCTCAGTGGTCATGAGCTGCCTCTAATAGACGCAGAGTCTTCTGAAAAAGAGAAACTCAAAAAAGTCTCCAGATGGCTCGTGACCATGAACCTCGGAGCTCTCACGGGGACCCTTCTGCTCACAGCCCTGTTCAAAACTCAACTGAGTTTGGCCACATGTGGAATGTTTCTTGCCTCAGTGAACGCCCTCCTCGCCTTGTACATATGGAAAACGACAAAGCTCAGCTCAACATGGCCTCGTTTGGCAGGCGCAGCCCTGTGTTTTTCTGTTCTTGTGAGCGTGGGAGTCTTCTCAGAGCGCCTGACACAATTCAGTGCGCAGAACTTCTTCTACAACCACATCTCCTGGAGGGTTCACCCCGACTCAACGGTGGAAATGACGGGCCCACAGAAAGGTCTAGGCCTGATTGACTTTCTTCTCAAGAAGCCGGAGATTCTGCGCATTCGCAGCGACTATCAGATCATTGAGTGGGTTCCAGACGATGGTTCCACGGGAGGACATCGCCTCTATCTCAACAGACACTTCCAGCTTTCCACCCAAGACGAGGCAAACTATCACCAGGCTATGACCCTCGCGCCGCTGAGTCAGCATGGCCTCCAGCCCCGCAGTGCGCTGATTCTTGGGGGAGGTGATGGACTCCTCGCAAGAGATCTCCTAAAATTACGTCCTTTTGGACTCCAAAAGATCAAACTGGTTGAACTTGATGAAATGGTCCTTCATTTCGCAAAGACCCACCCACCCCTCAAAGAGCTCAACGAGGCCGCGCTCGAGTCTCCACATGTTGAGACTGTTTCAGCCGACGCGTTTCTCTACGCACGTCTCAGCAAAGAAAAGTGGGATTTCATCCTGCTCGACTTTCCATACCCATACAGCACAGACGTCTTTAAGCTCTACACAAAAGAGTTCTATGGACAGATCTTTGAACGGCTCAACCCGGGAGGTGTCGTGGTGCTTGACTTTCCTTTTGAAGCTCGTGCTTCCAAAGGAGGAAAGCGGGATCTGAGGTCCATCATTTGCTCCACGTTGCAGGCAGCTGGTTTTCAGAACATCATTCCCTATCGGGGAAAAGAGGAGTCTTTTGTTTCGGCGCAACGATTCACCCACAGCGCGCAAGCTGAGTCAGAAAAAACGACAAGCACCTCTGCTCTCGAAAGCTATATTGAGGAGAAAAATCTCTTCTTCAGGAGGGAGGCTTGCACACCCACCAAGGAACTTGTGAACAACATATTTCGACCCACACTTTTTGCCATTCAGGATCCGACATTTTGAAAGCAGATGAGAAAAAGTGGCACATTCACCGACTCGTACTCTTTGGTTACTGCGGTGCCGTAGCTGTCTGCAGTATGGTATATGAGCTTTGCCTGGCTCAAATGACCGCTCTGCTTTACGGCGATGCTTTTGCTCGATACAGCCTCAGCATTGCGCTCTTTTTGGTTGGACTGGCCATTGGCGCTCTGCTTGCGGCTCAGCTTCTGCACCGAGCTGCAACCTCATTTGTTGTGTTGGAAGTGGCAATTTGCCTGTTGGGCGCAACAGCTC
>JANQPW010000195.1 GCA_028285285.1 Silvanigrellales bacterium | reverse complement strand
CTTGTGACCTCTTCCAACGCTGTTGTGAAGATCGTGTTTGCAGACGGCAGCAGTATTGTTGCTATGAAGGAGAGCTCCTTTGAGATTGAAGAGTATCAGTCTCGAGCACAGGGCAAGAAAATGGGCTTGGAGTCGGTGATGGGGCTTGTGCGGGGCAAGATCAAGGTGTTGATCAAGCCCCGAGATGGTGGTCACAACGCGGTGATCAAAACAGACAATGCCGTGATGGGTGTGCGTGGCACGGAGTTTGTGGTGGAGCACAGCGAGGCCAAAAATGAGGAAAAAGCACAAACACGCCTGGTCGTGATTGAGGGAGCGGTGGCTATGAAGCCCCTTACCCCTGCCAGTGAGAGGGCTGAAGGAGGCGATGCTGGTGGCCCCGCTGAAGACATTCCTGAAGTTGTGGTGCAGGCAGGAGAGGCCACAAGAGTTGTTGAGGCGGCTCCACCGCAGGCGCCGGTTAAAGTGCCGAAAAAGTATGTGAAGTCTTTGCTCGAAGACGTGGACGAGCTCAAGAAAGAGCCGGAGATTGCTGAGGCAGAGGTCATGGAAGAAATCACCATACCTCCTCCCGTGCCTGCGGGTGAGCGGCCTTCGCGTGTGCTTGCCGAGAGTCGAAAGGCCTTGGTTGTGGATGTGGAGAAAAAGAAGGTAACAACCGACACCTCGGAGGCGCAAACTCCACGCCAGGGTGCCGTGAGAGATCGTGCCGTGGTGGTTTTGCCAAGAAACGCGACTCTGCTTTCTGAAGCTGGTTTGGCCTGTGATGCTGACTCCCTTGCTTTGCTGCGAAAGCTTGCGCAGGGTTTTGATGAAGAAACAGAGATCTTAGTGCAGCAGCTCATGCCGTGCGAAGCATTCCAAGACGAAGTGCTCCTGTGGGGAGCCTTTTATCACCTTGGACGGGGTTCGCCGCGTCGAGCTCGCCAACTGGGACGCAGTCTTCCCGAGGCGGTTCAGCCTCTTGATGTGGAAACATCCCGGGAGAAGATTCTCAAAAGCTTTCGTCAGGGGAAGTTGAAGTCTCTCGAGTCGCAGCTGGGAAAGAGTGGAGATCGTGGCGACGTGCTTCTGTTGGCTCGTGCCTATGCGATCGCCGGAAAGTATGAAATCGCATTGCAGCGCTATGAAAAGGCAACGAAGATCTCAGCGGTGTCAGGAAACGCTTCTGTTTATCTAGAAAAAGGCTATGTGTTGATTCTAGCCGAGAAGAAACAGGAGGCTGTGCTCCTCTTTGAAAAGATCCTTGCTGGTCGGCTCAACCCAGACGATCGTTGGGCGGCTCAGCGGGGCTTGGAGTTGGCCGAACGGGAGAGATGGGACGCCCTTGGTGAGGTTCGGGAGGTTTCTCTTTCTGCCCGTGGTCGTTACGCCTCTGAAAACGACTACGCACGCACCACCTTTGGCCTGTTTTGGCAGGGTGATGTTTTTTCTGCTTCTGTGGCCTCTGAAAACTTTGAGTATGCGAAGCCCTCGGAGCTGGAAGGCGAGGTGGCCATTAGCCGCGATGCCGAGAGTCAGAACGATGAAGACATGGCTGGGACTCGATTTGCTCTGGGCGCTCGCTATGAGTTTTCCACAGGGGCTCAGGCAGTTGCTGAAGTTTCGCTCCTTGCCCACAAAGACCTTGTTGGTGGTGGTTCTTTGCAAGGAACCTACCCAATCACCGATTGGGCTTTGGCACGCCTCGACTTGTCTTCCACACCACAAATCGAAGAGTTTGCGGTGGCCGCCTTTCAAAAGGAACGAGGTGTTCTTCGGCTGGGCGGTGGCGCCTCGCTGTGGAAGGTTGCCGATCTTGACTTTGTGTTGACCCAGCGCGATGGAACAGGTGTCTCAACCGAACAGATTCTCCGCTTGACCGCTCCTGTTCATCGAGGAATTCGCGACACAGACAAGCTCGATCTCCTCGGGGTGGCAATGGTGCACAACGGAGGTGATGCAGACCCATTCTTGTTCACTCCGAAGCAGGAGGTCTCTTTTCGGGGTGGTGCTGATCTGGATTGGAAGTTTGGTTGGTTTGGCCTGGGTTTGGAAGCCTTGTTTGGTTATTTGACACGGGAAACCCGAGAGACCTTTCAAACAGCATCGGGCCAAAGGCTCAACCAGGCCAAGTGGTTGGTGCGCGAAACCATCGCCTCAGAGATCCTCATGGACCTTTCGCTCCGTTTGGCCTTTGACCTGAGCAGCACTCTCCAACTGTTTGTGGGAGGGGATTTTGAGCAGGCAAGTGCCATTGAGACCAACTTTCAGTCTGAGTCTACAAAAGCCCAGATTGACCTCATGTGGAACTACTCTGCAGCTCACTGAGCTAGGAGGTGAGTCCAGCCGCACGACTTGTTGCGACCACAGAGGCCAAATTGGTTAGTTTTTGGCGACTTGTTGGCGATTGGCTGGCCTGGGCCATGCTTTGAATGGCGCGTTCCAGCTCCTCAGATTGATCAAGGTTGATCAGCGAGGTGATCAGTGCTTCGTGGGTGAGAAGGTTGTGGGAGTCTTCGGAGAGGCTTTGGTGAAGGGACTGCTTGGCCTTTTCATATTGACCGCTTTTGAGACAAACCAACCCTTTTTTTTGCAGAATGGCGGCGCGCTCGCTGCGGTCTCCAGCACGTTCGCAGAGTCCATCGAGACAATCTATCAGTTCCTCGTAGTCTCCCAAGCGCTCAAGGGCTTCCACAAGAGTTTGGCGGGTGTCGAGGCGTGAGTCTCGGCAGTGGGTTTCAAGGGTTTTTTTGGCGAGATTGGGTTGGTTGAGATTGTAAAGGTAAATTTGAGCAAGCTCGTGGGCTGCACGGTGCTTTTCATGGGGGTTTCGGTAGGCTTTGATGAGACTTTGGAGTTGCTTGGCGGCCTGTTCCCAGTCTCCACCTTGACCGTACCAGAGCCTGTAGTAGCGAAGTGCCTTAATGTTCAGGGGGTCGAGCCGAATGATGGAGCGGTAGATTGGCTCTGCCTCCGACTCGCGGAAAAGCTTCTTTTCGACAATGAGAGCGAGCCGACTCAGCAGCAGCACGCGTTGTGAGATATCGGGGAGGGAGCCCGCCAAAGACTGATAAAGCTTGGCCTGCTCTTCGAAGTTGTCGGGCCCCAGGATTTCGTCGGCAATGTGGAGTCGAATGGTAGCAAAAGGCAGTTTGAGAGTTTTGACACAGCGCTCGGCCACGTCACAGAACTTCTCAAAACTTTCGAGGCCTTCATAATGAACCATCATCAGCTTGCAAAAGTCACTCAAGGCCCCATCGGAGCTGCGGCCTGGCTCGGAAGATCTCCACTCGAGAATTTTGATCACTTGAGCATAACACTCATAGTCCATGAGAGAGTCCACGAGGAACTCCTGCTCTTCCTCACTCATCTGTGGGAAGTCGGAAATGCTTCTCACGAGGGAAATGAGTTTTTCGAGTTCTTCAGGAGAGTGGGGGCTGGGCAGGTTTTTTGAGTGATCGAGCAAGACACTCTCCACCTTTGGGTGAGTTTTGGAGCCTGCAAATCACTGTGCCGCAACGACCGATCCCGGTTTGGTCGTGAGGAACTGAATCACGAGTTCTTCACAATTCTTTGCAATTCCTTCTAAGTCAAACGTGTTCTCATCGAAGAGCCACTGCAAAGATAGCCCATCGACCAGGGCAATGATCACACTGGCAGCATTTGCCGCGTTGTCGACCTTAAAGACTTGGGCGTCCATACCCTCCTGGATGAGTGAGGCAGCAGCTTCGCGGAAGGTATTGTAGTGTTTGGCAATGGCTTGCCGCACTTTTTCCTTCTGGTTGATTTGAGTCCAGAAGTCCATGTTGATGCAGTAATATTCTCTTTTGTCTTTCACAACTTGAAAGCAAATTTGAACCAAGAGCTTCAGAGCATCGATAGGGTTTTCTGTTCGATCGCTCACGGTGCCCAGCAGGCTTTCGATGTCTCCGGCGACTCGTTCGAGCACCGCCATCATGAGGTCTTCCTTGTTGAGGAAGTAGTAGTGGATGATTCCTTTGGACACATCCGCCATACGGGCCACGTCTTGCATGGAGAAGTTGTTGTAACCATATCGAGAGATGCATTCGATAGTGGCCTTAATTATCTGTGCTTTGCGTTCCACCGCCAAATCAGTCTTTGTCATGGGTGCTTACCTTCAGCCTGCAATCTCGTTTTGTCCGCGAAATCTGCAAGAACAGTCGTCAAACGTCTGTCCTTCGGTTCCGTTCATTCACTTCGGCTACTGTTGTTGACGAGTATAGTCAAGAGAGAGCAGGAAAACAAAGAAATCAGCCCAAAAAAGGGAGACTCCGTGCAAGACCTGGTCACTTTCCTTCATGCCGATGGGCTCATCACGCGGAGTGAAAGCCTTGCCATTAAAAAGGCCTCTCGCCATTTGCACGAGAACCCCGTGCGGGTGCTCCGCTCGCTCAACATTGCTTCTCCCCTCGATATTCAGAACTGTTTTCAACTCTATTTTAACTTTCCTTTGGTCACCGACTCCCTGATTGACAATCTCACCGGCGAGTACGCCTCGCTTGTTCCCGTTGATTTGGCCACACACTACAGCGTCTTCGGGTTTGGAGAGGAAGGAAATAGGCTTTATGTGGGGCTCGAAGATCCAACCGATCGAGCCACCCTTGGGGCCCTGTCGTTTTTTCTGAACCGCGAGCTCCTTCCAAGTGCTGCAAATGTTTATCAACTCAGCCGTGCATTGGAGAAGCTGTACGGACTCGATGAAAAGATGAGCGGTCTTGAAACCGTGCTGGATCAGGCGCGTGGGGCTGGTGCGTGGAGCAAGTCTGAGAGGGAATTGTTTGACAAGATTCTTGAAGAGCGTGCCGCACGTGAGTCGGAGATGAGGCAAAATGTCACTATCGTGCCCACGGGGCTGCCTCAGCCTCAGGAAGAGAGTTGGGCTCATCCTGTTGAGCCGCCGCCAGAGCCAGCCTCAGAACCTGAGGAGGCCGCTCTTCCGGAAACCGCCGTTGCGGAAGCCACCGAAGTTGATGTTTCAGAACCGGAGCTAGGGGAAGATGCAGGTGCCTTTACTGCGGACATTGACCTTGCTGAAGTGGAGACAGAGGAGCAGCCACCCGCAGAACCTGTCAGCCTTCTCGACAGTATTGACGAAGATGAGCTCGAGGAGCTTGATGACGATGACTTTGCTGTGGAGAGTGACCTTGTTGAACTCTCTCCAGACCCAACGGAACTTCCTGAAGCGGCTCAGGCAGGAGAAAACGCAGATGAACCAGAGCTGGAGGAGCCTGCAGCAGATTTTGCCGATTTCGATGAAGGGTGGGAAGGCAGTGAGCCCGAGGCTGAGCCAGAGTTGGCGGAGCCTGCGGCAGAATTTGCCGATTTCGATGAGGGGTTGGAAAACAGTGAGCCTTTGAGCGAACCAGTACAGGAGCCAGAGGTTGAGCAAGACGCTCTCCTCGATGAGCCCATGGCAGATGTGGTTGGTCTGGAAGCGGCTGCAGAGCGTGAAGCACTGGCAGCTCCCTCAGCTCAGAAGCTTTCTCTTCTTGCCGGACGAGCGCGGATCAAGCTGAGCCTTTGTGGGAGCGCCGAAGAGCGTGTCAACATCGCTAACTCTCTCTTCGACGCAGTGGGAGTGGTCTTTGAGCGTAACGAAACGGGGGGTGTGGACGTGATTTGCGATGGTGAGAAGCTTTCTGAGGAGCAATTGCAAGAAGCGCCTTGGAGCCAGCTGGCTAAGGTTTTGGCTCTGCTGGTTCAAGATTGAGTGTCAAGGTTTTGTCTCCTGAGGTCATCTGAGGGCCTCTCCCTTCCGAGAGAGGGGAAAGAGAACCGGTTGTTTTGTGATTCCTGATAGACGAAGGTGCCGAGATGACAGAAATTGAAAATGCCGCACGTATGAGTGCCTGTTTGGCGTCTGTGGCCCATGCTCAGCGAGGTCTCAGAAGCGCGGCCAGCCGGCTCATCGAATTCACGAGCTTGCTGCAAAAGGCTGATGACGAGCTGCTTTCTAAAAGCTCCGAAGCCGTCACAAAACACTGTGCTGAGGTGAATAGCGGTT
>JANQPW010000171.1 GCA_028285285.1 Silvanigrellales bacterium | reverse complement strand
GAACAGCTTCGGGATCGCTCAAAAAAAGTGCGCTCGGGTTGGCCACATCTTCCAAACCCCGGGCGTTCATGGAAAAGACACCCATCTCTCCTGTGGAGCCAAAGCGGTTTTTGATGGCCCGCAGCATTCGAACACCTAGGGAGCTGTCACCCTCAAGGTAAAGTACTGTGTCCACGAGGTGTTCCAGCATTTTTGGTCCGGCAACCTGCCCATCTTTGGTGACTTGGCCAATCACAAAACAGGTGATTTGTCGCTCCTTGCAAAACGCCATAATGCGAGCGGTGCATTCTCTCACTTGCAGCACACTTCCCGGGCTTGAGGGAAACTCATCGGAAGAGATGGTTTGGATGGAGTCCACCACAAGAAAGCGCGGCCGAAGCTCTTCGCAGAGTTGGAAGAGAGCTCCCAACTCTGTTTCAGATGTCACACGAATGCTCTGGTGAACGGCCTCAAGGCGCTCGGCTCGCAAAAACAATTGGTGGGGGTTTTCTTCGCCACTGGCATAGAGAGCGGAGTGGCCTTGATAGGCAAGGCCCTTGAGGGTTTGCATCACGAGTGTGGACTTGCCCACGCCCGGATCTCCTGAAAGCAGCACAAGGCTTCCGGGAACGCAACCACCCCCTAGCACCCGGTCCAGTTCCGCCAGACCCGTGAAGATGCGCGGGTGGTCGGCTCGGGTGACTTCGCTGATCGGTTGAGCCACGGGGCCTTGGGAGTGAGCTGATGCTGTCTTGCGGCGTTGCGCACTTCTTGTGGATGTGGAGGGAGCCTCCTTAAGGGTGTTCCACTGGCCACATCCTGAGCAGTGCCCCTGCCATTTCAAAAACTCGGTGCCACAGTTGCTGCAGTAAAATGACATGGCATCCCCTCATTTCAAATTTTTGGCCGACAGGTGCACAAGGCACTCGGCATGCCGTGTTTGTGGAAAAGCATCCACCACATGAGCACCTTGCAGCTCAAGACCGCTTCTGAGGAGGAGTCCCACATCGCGGGCGGAGGCAGCGAGGCCACAAAAAACCAATATGACACACATGTGGGGATTGCGCCGAGCCCTGTCCACAATGTGGTCGCAGACTTCTTTGCCCAAGCCGCTGCGGGGAGGATCTGCCACGAGCACGTTGGGAGATGCTTCGAGTGATTTCTTCTGAAGAAAGCTCAGGGTGCCTTCCTGATGAAAAAAGCACTTCACTTGGGCGAGAGTGTTTGGTGGAAGGTTTTTTCTTGCCCCTTGCCG